>SHMW01000065.1 GCA_008080735.1 Promethearchaeota archaeon | reverse complement strand
TATTTTATTGCGAAATTCAATATAAGGTATCTTATCATTTTCTATATAATTAAATAGAAATATCGCTAAGTGGCTAATGTCTATTTAATAATTAAAAAACTAAAGATTCTAATAATAGAACATAATCTGAATTAAAATGGCAACTGAAGTTAAGACTAAAACTGATTACCTTGAGGAAATAAAACTTGAAACGGAAGAACCTACAGTCACAGCTGATAAGGCAGCAAAGGGAATACTTTTCATAATTGCGTCAATCGCAATCATTATTGTATTTTTGATAATAATATTTCTGTTCACTCTTACTGAGGATTTTTTCCTTCAAATTCCCTTAATAGATTTTTTATTTGATGCAAATTGGTACCCACCTGGAAATGACTACGGTGCTTTTAATATTATTATGGGCACCATTCTGGTATCTGTCGGTGCTTTAGTGATTGCTATCCCTCTTGGTATTGGAACGGCCATATATATCTCTGAAATTGCTCCAAAAAGAATAAAATCCGTTTTAAAAGGAACCGTTGAAATTCTCGCAGGTATCCCATCAATTATCTATGGGTATTTTGGAAGCTTAATTATCTCAAAATTCATTGAGGATTTATTTGGGATACCACAAGGTAATTGTTGGCTAAATGGATCTTTTATTCTAGGAATAATGGCATTACCGACTATTGTAAGTGTATGCGAAGATGCTCTAAGCGCCGTACCAGAATCATATAAAAAAGCTTCTTACGCATTGGGGGCAACTAGATGGCAAACAATAAGTAAAGTCATGCTTCCTGCGGCCATGTCTGGGATTACTGCTGGAATTATCTTGGGAATGGGCAGAGCAATAGGAGAAACGATGGCAGTTGTTATGGTTGCCGGAAACCAATCTGTACTCCCAAATCCAATAACAAATATTTTTTCGGGAATACAAACAATAACTGCCACATTAGCACTAGATTATTCACACGCGGGACCATTCCATAAAAATGCCTTATTTGGGCTGGCGGTAATACTATTTTTCATGTCGCTAATTATAAACATAATTTCATCGTTGATTCTATCTAGAATTAAAAAAAAGTTCACTGGGAAAGATCAGGAGAGCAGACTAAAAGAAAAAAAAATAATAAAGCAAATGAATAGAGATCAAGGTGTTCAATATATAAAAAAAGTTTTAAAGAAACGTAAAGGTTTCATTTTTAGAATCTTTATTTTGATCTTTATCATATGGATTTTAACACAGTGGTTCGGCATCCTTCCAGCAATAATAATAAGTGTGGTTATATTTTTGGTTTTTTTTGGTTTTAAAACAATCAAACCTCATATCCAACAGATTACCGCATTTACGATTTTAACAATATCAACTTTATTTGTATTAATTTTTCTCGGTCTAGTAATCTTTTATATCTTTCAGATAGGTCTACCCGCAGTTTTAAGCCCAGGGTGGTTTACAACAGCTCCAGAAGAAACAGCGTATGCTGGAGGTGTATTGCATGCTATCATAGGAACTTTTCAATTGATTGGTTTATCAATGATAGTGGCGATTCCTCTAGGTGTTTTTGCAGGAGTTTATCTTTCTGAATATGCTAATGAGGGGAAAATCACTAAAACGATTCGTTTAGCCATAGATAGCTTGAATGGTACTCCTTCTATAGTCTTTGGACTATTTGGTTATGCCTTGCTTGTAAGAGCAGTAGGGAATTTATCCCTTTTAGCTGGTGGAATAACCTTAGCCTTTATGATTCTACCTGTTATTATTAGAACCACAGAAGAGGGTTTAAAAGCGGTACCTCAATCCTTTAGAGAAGGAAGCCTTGCTTTAGGATCTTCAAAATGGCAAAGTGTAACAAAAATTGCTTTACCAGCTGCCATGCCGGCAATTATTACTGGAATTATTTTAGGGATGGGACGTGTTGCTGGAGAGACTGCTCCTCTAATATTTACTGCTTGTGTCTTTTCACAACAATTTCGACCTGACCTTCTTTTAGATCCGAGAACAATATTAAGGCCTGTGACTGCGTTGACATTTCATTTATGGATTCTATGGCTAACTTATGGCAAAGTAGCTGAATTTTATGCTGGAGGAACAGCATTAACCCTATTGCTTATCGTACTATTTTTTTATGGAATAGCATTTATTATTAGAAGACATTACAATAAAAAGAAACTATGGTGATAAGAATTTCTAAAAATAACTATGTATTGATGTGTAAGGACTTAAATCTATGGTATGATGATAATCATGCCCTGAAAGATATAAATATGGATATCATTAAAAATGAGATAACCGCGATTATTGGACCATCTGGTTGTGGAAAATCTACTCTGATAAGATCATTTAACCGAATGAATGATGTAATAGAAGGTTGTAAAATTAAAGGAGATATAATCTTTGAAGGAAATAATATTTATCGAAAGAGTGCTAATGTTAGGACGGTAAGAAGTAGAATTGGAATGATCTTTCAAAAACCTAATCCATTTCCAATGTCCATTTATGATAATATAACTTATGGACCAAAAGTACATGGTATCTATGATAAAGAGATTTTAGATGAGACTGTTGATGAATGCTTAAAGAGATCCGCCTTATGGGATGAAGTAAAAGACAGATTGTCACATTCTGCATTGAGTTTATCGGGTGGTCAACAACAGAGACTCTGTATCGCACGAGCATTATCAATAGAACCCGAAGTACTACTGATGGATGAGCCTACTTCTTCACTAGACCCGATTGCGACAGCAAAGATTGAAGATTTATGTCGTGAGCTTAAAAGGAAATATACAGTAATAATTGTGACTCATAATATGCAACAAGCTGCGAGAATCAGTGATTACACGGGTTTCATGTATCTTGGGGAATTAATTGAATTCGGAAGGACAGAACAAATTTTTGAGAATCCTCAAAAAGAGTTAACGGAAAATTATATTACAGGAAGATTTGGATAAAAGGTGAAAAATTTGAGGAATTTTAAACAATATCTATGGATTTTACCAGTACTAGGTATCATATTAAATATTTTATCGTTAATAATACCTATTTTTTATGATTTAACTTCTAGAGAAGTTTTTTGGATTTTAGGATTTAAATCATCAAATATTGATGGGCTAAAAATGATCTCAAATGAATTCCTATTGCTTTTTTCTTTTATCACCTCCTTTATTATAATTGTTTTTTCTTATGGACTTTTTAAAAATGCTTATTTAATTTATCAAAGAAAGGAAGAATTAAAAATAATTAAATATTGGTTAGCTTGGATCTTAATAGGAATATTTTCCATTCTGTTAATTTATTTTTATATCTCATTCGACTTTTGGGATAGATTCGATTTTAAATGGGATTTCTGGGATTCTTATCAATTTAGTGGCGCGATGGTATTACTATTTATCTCAGGCAGCTGGATGATTGTTTCTGGTGTTCTCTTAAAATTATTAGATTATTATAATTTTCTATGAATTCAAATATTAAATTATTAGCTTAAAGGGAATTAGAAATGGCAAGAGAAATGCGAAAAGATATAGTGGAATTGAAAGGAAAAGTATTAGATATGGCAGACTTAGCAACAGGTATGCTCGATGATGCCATCGAGGCTTTGACAAATAATAATCTGGAGCTGGCGAAATCGGTGGAGGAAAAAAAGCATAACCTCCGAGAATATGATGATGAGATAGAAGCGGAGGCTTTAAAAACAATCGGTCTTTTTCAACCGATGGCTATTGATCTGAGACGCTTAGGCGCGATTCTTAAGATCATTACATATCTCTATAGAATTGGTCGGTACGGAAAAGATATTGCGGGAGTTGTCTCAGAATTACAAGGAAAATATCCTATTTCAGAGATGCTCGGAATCAAACACATGTGGGAACATGTAGAGCCGATGATACGGGATGCAATAGATGCGTTTGATCAATCCGAAATCGAGAAACTGAACGATTTTGTGGAAAGGGACGACGAGGTTGACCAGATGAGGTGGAGTATTTTCCGAGAATCTGTTTCATATATGATTGAAGACCCTAAAAATATCAATATAAGTGCCCATATAATCATGATTGCTCGATACCTTGAACGTTGTGGAGATCACGCCTGTAAAATCGCAGAAAAAGTTCATTACATGGTCACTGGAAATCATATTGAAATCTCATAAATAACTATTTTTTTTTACCTGTTTTTTTTTAACTTTAAGCAAAATTATTCTGGTTTTAATCTTTTTCAAACCTATATAGTGATTAGATTATTTCCAATTACGCTTTTATCTACTTTTTGATGCATCATATACAACAACGTCGGTACAATGTCAGTGATTTTACAGAATTCTACACTCCTTCTAGGAATTTCATTTGTTCCAGAAATTATTAAGGGAATAATAGAACTCTTGCGTAATCCGATATCGTGGTTATAAAACCTTTTGGTTTTTGCTTTCCCATGAACAATATTATAGACGACCTCTCCTTTCGTGCTGACAATAACATCAGCACTTCTCGGATTTTTAAAATTTCGCACCAGTAAATCGGGATATGATGGATAATCCAAATGATATGTTCCTTCCAACCATTCATCAATAGAATGATATTTTCCATCTATTAATTTAGAAGCGACCTCGTCGGTATGATATCCAAACACATCAATATCATCTCCAATACATATATAGCGGGTTTTCATAGATTTTCCAGTGCCCTGGTATTCGATCCTTCCGGTTAGATAGGTATCAGAATTGTCCAATTTTTTCTTCAAGAATATTTCTCCTTTATTATGTGAATTCTGATTATTCCTATAATAGATCAATTTTGTTCCATTAATCTTGAAAAGCTCATCTAATATATTTATTTCGTTAGGGCCATATGATGCTAATTCTTGTATTGAGGGATACCCCCATTGGTTCTTAGCTCTATTTCCAATAGTACCATTAAAATTAAAGAATCCAAGCCCCCCGAATTCAGCAAGGTTTACATTCCCTTGGTTATTTCTGCTTGGAAAATAGTTCCTTAAACCTTTTGACCCGAAAAACCCTTCGAGATTTCCTAATTTTTTCGCGGTATAGTTCCCGTGATCTGAAGTTATCGCGATGGCAGTCTCATCTAAATAGTCCAATGATTTCAAACCGTCTACTAATTCACCAATAACTTTATCTATATGCATTAAGTTAAGGCGGTATAACGTACTCTGACTTCCAAACTGGTGCATTAATACATCGGAACTCATAAACCAGAGTAGAGAAAGGATTGGTGGCTCTTTCATTTCAAAATATTTGTCAGGATTTTTGAAATTGTCGAGAAGCTTATGAACAACAATGCTATTCGCATATTCAATAAGACGTTTAATATTACGCCAATAGTTAATAATTAGATAAAAAATTATTAGTTGTCGTCTATTTTTGGGGAAAAAATAATCCACTCCTCGGTTGATGAATTGGGTTATGCTTGATTTATTTCCCTCTTCAACCATCTCGAAAATAGTTCTACAATTCTCTCCCAGATCCTGGTTTAATTTGTAGATCTCTAATTTATTTGAACCGTAATTTCTTAGTAGAGGTGGTGTGAAATCTCTCCCCATCCAATTGAAATTTGGGATACCATGGCATAATTCGTGTCTGTAATCTCCTGTGTAAGTTCCAGTTATAGTTGAAACTTGCGTGGGATAAGTGATGGAAGGAAAGTCTGTGACACAATTTTTAGAGTAAATTCCGTTTTCCATTAAGCCTTTAAAATTAGGGAGTAATCCTTGATCAATCATATCGAAGAATTGATCGGATCGCACATCATCAATTATCACTAAAATAGCCCTATTAATACGATTCATTAAAATCTAGATTAAAATTCGATAAATGAGAAATATATAATTTACTTAGGAATTTTTTTTGATAGTTAATAATCGTAAAAAAAGTCTTTTTTTGCTTAAAAGTAGAAATTTTGAATTCAGATCTACATTATTCTATTGATTAGATATAAACTGCAATAATGAATTTCTGAGAAGATAAAAGCCTCTGGAGGGATTTGAACCCTCGACAACCTGATAGCTGTTCGAGACACTTAAATATGCATCGATTACAAGTCAGACACTCTACCGCTGAGTTACAGAGGCAAGGTAGCACTAATAATAACAGTTACTTTATAAAAACATCCGATTAATTTTTAATTTTGTGGTTTTTGTGGTCATAATCATAATAGAAACAATTAAAAAGCAAATTTACTTCTTTATTAATCAAGAAACAACTGAATAATATTGATTGATTTTTGACATTTCCTTAAATTTGAATCTTCATAAGTGATATGAAATGCCCGACAAAGAGAAGATAACGGAATTAGCCTTTAGAAGATATAAGAGTGGCGAAACATATGAAAAGAGCGTTTGGTATTTAGCCTATTATACATTAAAAATAAACAAAAACATAAAAAATGGTGGAGCTATACAACCACTTGAAACTGATAATCTTATTCTCCTTTTGAATGAAAATATCAATGGGTCTTTATTGGAACCCGATGAGACGGAAGTTAAACAGCTCGCAGAACAAATTTATCACGAGCATCCAGAAAAAAGTAAACTTCATTGGTTCATCGCAGAAAAAATTTTACTTCTTAAAGAAATAGAAGAAATTCTCAATTCTAGTAGAAATTAATCCATTGAAAGGACATCCAATTAGATAAATATCTAACAGTGCCTTTTACTCAAAATCTGTAAGTTTAGATATAACTTTTCTTTATCTAATCCTATATATATAAAAAACATTTTTAAGTTTTATTTATGGAACAATTCAAGGATTTGGCGGAATATGCGTTAAAAGAATGCCAAGAAAAACATCCTGACTATGCGGAAGTGCGTCTTGAACAAGATCAACGAGATACTGTATCATTTATCAACGGGAAGATGCATATTGGTAATCTTCCTATTGATCTTACCGATGATGCGTTCACAAGAAAATTAGGTCTTAATATACGGATGATTGTAAATGGAGGAATGGGAATGGCAACTACTAATACATTAACAAAGCAATCAATACTGGAAGCAGTAAGTTATGCTAATAAGACCGCAAAGCGTAATTCAGAACAGAGAAAAGAGCCCATCCGTATCAGTGAAGAGAAAATTTATGAAGCTTCTTGGCAGAGTTCTTATAAAATCAATCCAATCGATGTCTCTCTGGAGGAGCGTATTGCTTTTATCAAGCAATTTTTCCCATTTTTTGATGAAAAATATCCAATCGCATTTATTCATGTATTTGTACTAATCACGGAACAAAGAGATACATATTTTCTTACTTCTGAGGGAACCCGAATTACGGGTCATGTGCCACGAGTTGCCTTTATTCCCGTGATAATTGGAGTTCAATCGGGTGGCAAAAATGAGCAAATGATGAGAACTTATGCGACCTCATCGGGTTGGGATGAACTGACATCTTGGAATATCGTAGAAGAGGTCGAAAATAATATTCAAATCTTAGCCGATATTGTTACCAAGGCAAAAAAACCTCCAGAGGGTGAGATTGACCTCATTTTAGGGCCTGATGTATCGGGAATCATCGCACATGAAAATTGTGGACATCCACATGAGGCAGATAGAATATTAGGCCGAGAAGGCGCGCAAGCGGGAGAATCGTATCTAAGAGAGCATGAGCTAGGATTTAAAATTGGAAATGAATGCGTTAATGTATATGATGACCCCACTATACAAGGTTCTTATGGATTTTATTTATATGATGATGAAGGAGTGAAAGCTCGAAGAAGAGAGTTAATAAAGGATGGAATATTTAATGAGATGCTTCAGAATAGAGAGACTGCTGCCTCATTTAATACACAGAGCAACGCTGCGGCACGAGCAGTAGCATATGATAGGGAACCCATTGTTAGGATGGCAAACACATATTTTGCAGAAGGCGATTACTCATTTGAAGAGATGGTTGAAGATATTAAATTAGGAATATATATGAAATCGTTTACGGAATGGAATATCGATGATAAACGACTCCAAGCGAAATATGTGGGACAAGAGGCATATTTAATCGAGAACGGGGAGATAAAAGGTTTAGTATCGAAACCTATTTTAGAAATATCTTCTCTTGGGCTTTTCGGAAGTATTGACGCCCAAGGTGATGGAAAATCATTTAAATGGGAAGGTGCATTTTGCGGGAAATCAGAACCAGGACAAGGACTTCCAGTGTGGACCGGTGGTCCTAACATTCGACTTAGAGACGTACAATTGGGAGGAGGGATGTAAGGATGGATGCAAAGACTGAAAAAAAAAAGAAGCATGCGAATCTAAACGATCTTATTACTTATATCAAGGGTAAATTAGAGGGATTTTGCACCGAATGGGCGATAAGCGGAATCTATAGCAATCAAAATCATATAAGATTCTCAGAAAAAAAGATTGATATTCATAAAAATTGGGATGAGATTCGATTTAATCTTTTTTTATCAAAAAAAAGAAGAACCTCCGAAATAACGATAAGCGATCTGCGAAAATTATCGATTGATAAGACGCTTGAATATTGTAAAAAATTATTGGATTCCTCAAAACGTAATACTAATTTCAAAAAACTACCAATGGGTCCATTTACTTATGATAATTCGATTCAAACGCAGATATTTGATGAAAAGGTGGTGGAATTACATGAAAATGCCACGGATTTAGTAGAGAAATCCATCGAAGCGTGCTTACAACAGGGTGCCACTCGAGCAGCGGGTTCTTTTTTTTATGGTGATATTTTGAATATATTGGAGACAAGTGAGGGGATAGCAGCCAGCTTCAAAAAGACCAATTTAAATTTTAGAATCCGGGCGTTTGCCGAAGATATGTACGCAACAGGCGAGGCTTTAACAGTTTCTACCCACCTTAACCACGGGTTCGACCCTATATCCGCGGGTGAGGAAGCGGGTCAAATTTGTAAACAAGCAATAGGAGGAAAGAAAGGAGAGCCGGGAAAATATAACATTATAATATATCCAAAAGTTAGCACGGAAATCCAAGCACCCACCGCTGCGCTTGCGATGAATAAATACATAATGAAGATGGGACTCTCATGGTTGGTGGGAAAAAAGCCGGGAGATGAATTTGGGAATGAGAAAATTACCATATGGGATGATGGGACAAAGGAATATGGCTTAGCAACTTCTCCATTTGATGAAGAAGGAGTACCCAGAACCCGTACAGTCTTGATTAAAGACGGTGTTATTCAAAAATTCTTTACTAATACTTCACTCTCCGAAAAAGGCGAAGAATCGACTGCAAATGCTGGAATTATCATTCCTAAACCGACCAATACAGTTTTCAAACCAGGAGATCACACTCTAGAAGAATTAATGGAAATCTCGGAAGGTCCAACGCTTCTAATTACTTCTACATGGTACACTCGATATCAAAGTTATGCACCACCGGGAGTATTTTCCTCGCTTCCCAAAGATGGTATGTTTTTAGTTGAGGATCGCGGAAAGCGATTAACACCAGTTCGAGAACTTCGCATCAATTCTAATCAGTATGAAATATTAGAAAACACGATCGCATTGGGAAAAAATAATAAACAAGTCGCAACTTGGCTGAGTACCAGCAACAACACTGTGTTTGCGCCTTATATGCTTATAAAAGATATCAAAATGACCACGGGCACTAAGTAAAAAATATCGAATGACAAATAGATAAATTACATACCTCTTATTTTTTTTTATTTTCCATTATTATATTATATCAAGAGCTAAATATGATTTTTATAATCCAATCCATAATATTATTTATTAGTCAGATATATTAAGAATAAATAGAATCGGTTCGTATAGAAAAATGGCAAAAAAGAAATCCAAAAATGAGAAGGAAGAAGATAAGAAACAGACCTCATTAGTTTCTTTTGGAGCAGCGAAAGATCCCAAAAAATCCAAAGAAAAAAAGGAACCAAGCAAGATAGTAAAAGAAGAAATACTCACAGAATCTTCAGATGAGTTAAAAACTGCACGGTTAGCTAAGCAACAGCAGGAATTGAAAAAACAGAAACAAGAATTAACAAAAATTCCTGAGGAATTATTCTTTAAGGGAAATCAGAAGCCTTTTGGATTAAAAGCAGGGGATATTGAGCTTGAGAAAATTAAACGTGAAGGATTTGAGCCGCGGTATCTTCGCTATCTCATTAAAAAGGGTGAAATTGTTCAAAATCTCGAACGGGGTTTTTTACTTGATGTTGATTACGACGGCGGACAAAATAAGGCATACTGTAAGTTTTACGATTTAAATTCCCATGAGATTAAAATTTGGATCGATACTACCGATCATGAACCATACTGTATCAGTAAACAGTCAATCCAGCAATTAGAGAATAATGTGAATCTGACCAATTATGAAGGTTTCTTACGATTTGAGGAGATAAAAAGATTTGATCTCCTCCGCGATAAGAAAATTAAAGTCACCAAAATATATGGTAAAACCCCGACAGATATTGGGGGCTCGGGCACAAATATTCGAAGCATCCTGGGAGACGCATGGGAGGCGAAAATACGTTATCATCTTAATTACATTTATGATAGGGCTTTGATACCGGGATTAATTTATCGAATTAAGGATGGAAAAATTCATAAAATTGAATATCAAGGAGACCCAGAAGAATATGAACAAGTGGCACGGGAATTACAAGAATTATTTAAGGATGAGAATACTGCAATCCAAAATTTTGCTAAAAATAATATTGAATTATTCTTATCTGAAATCCCCGACGTGCAACGGATGGCGATGGATATTGAAGTGAATATGGGGCCTAAAGATTATCTCATTCCCGATCCCAGACAAGCCAAACAAGAAGTAATTAGTATATCTTTTGTTGCAACTGATGGCGTGAAAATCGTGTATATGCTCGAACGAGACGGTTATGTCTATGGCGACCCTCATCAACACTTTCCAGAAGACGCAGAAGTTCTGTATTTTACATCGGAAAAAGAATTATTGGCAGAAACTTTTCGGCTTATGTGGAAATATCCGGTAATCCTCACATTTAACGGAGATAATTTCGATTTGAATTATCTTTTTCACAGGGCTAATCGACTCAAAATAGAAAAAGATTTAAATCCTATTATCGTGAAACGGGGATACGGATTTATGTCAAAAGCAGAATGCGATCTCCGTAAAGGAATTCATATTGATTTATTCAATTTTTTTTTCAACAGGAGTATCTCGGGTTATGCGTTTGGAGGTGCATACAAAAATAATTCCTTAAATGCTATAAGCGCCGCGTTATTGGGGGAAGAAAAATATCAGCATGAAGAAGAAATTCATGAAATGGAATACAACATTCTTTCATGGTATAATCTTAAGGATTCGATTCTCACCTTGGAACTCTCTAAATTTAACAATTCCCTTGTATGGAATCTCATTATCCTGTTGTGCAGAATAACTAAAATGCCCATCCACGATATGGTCAGATATCAAATCTCCTCATGGATTCAAAATATTTTCTATTATGAACATCGGCAGAAAAAGTATTTAATCCCCCGAAAGGAGGAAATTTCCGAACTCAAACCAGGCGGATATTCTAAATCCACCATCGATGGAAAAGGGTTCAAGGGCGCATATGTGATACCCCCAACTCCAGGGATCCATTATGATGTCGTGGTGATGGATTTCTCCTCTCTCTATCCTACCATTATCAAAGAATATAATCTCTCCTATGAAACAATCCAATGTCCCCATGAAGATTGTCGGGATAATCTCTTGAAAGGAATCCCATACCATGTGTGCTCTCATAAAATGGGTATATTTGCTTATGTCGTTGGCTTTCTACGCGACATTAGGGTCAAATATTTTAAACCAAAATCGAAAGACACGAACCTTTCTGAGAAACGACGTGATTATTATACCACCATCCAACAAGCGATTAAAGTATTCATAAACGGGTGTCTTCCTTATAATGAAGAAGTCATTATAAAGAAAAAAGATAACAAAGTCTCAAAAATCAAAATAGGAGATTTAGAAAGAAATTGGAAGGGAAAAGATATTTTATCAATAGAAAGGAATTCAGGTAAATTTGGACAAGGAAAATTTGTGAATATTGTTGGAGTCAATACTCGAAAAGCTGAGGATTACCTTGAAATCACCTTATCTGATGGTAGAAAATTTCAATGTACTTCCAATCATATCATACCTAAAATTGAGAATTTAACTAAGATTAAAGAGATTGAAGCAAGAAATTTAAAAATTGGGGATGAAATATTAGTATATCATAAAAACCCATTAAATACACACCCTCCTAAAAAAATTTTTATTCCAAATTATATTCCAACTAATAATTTATGGGTCTCTCTGGAAAGAAAGGAATATAAGAAATATTCATACAGAACAAATGAATCAAAAGAAAATCCAATTATCAATTTGATAAATTCAAAGTTCAAATATTCAAAAGTAAGTAAAATTTACAAATGTTTATGGGATGAATTAGAAACCTCTGAAAAATTTTTAATTGAGAAAGTATCTCTAAATCATGATTTACATTTTTCTGTAAAATATGGAGAAGAATCTGGTAAGTGGATATTTTGTTTTTTAGATCTTCCGCTTGAATTTTTTGGGTTACTTGGTTGGTATATCGCGGAAGGGAGCATTGATAAAAACCGAATCTCAATAACTCAAAAAAAGAAATTGCATCCTAAACGATATAATCATATAATCTCTTTATTAAAATCTCTAAAATATCCATTTAGTTATGATAATAAGAAGCAGATAAGGATTAATTCAAAAATACTTAAGCAATTATTCATTAGATTTTGTTCTAAAGGAGCAGCTCATAAAAAAATACCATTAGAATTATTGGATTATAAAAGAGCAAAATTCTTGCTTAAAAATTATTACCTCGGTGATGGCAATTTAAAAAAAGGGAAATGGATACGGTATTCTACTAAGAGTAAACAACTTAAAAATGATCTAGTTTACTTAATTGGGGCATTAGATGGGTATTGCTCAGTCGTTAATCCTAAAAAACCTACAGATATATACAGGATAATTCAAACAGAAGGAAGAGAATATCGAAGAAAAACTCATGGGGTAGTTAATTTTAACGGAACAACACCAGTTAGGATTAAAGATATTAAGAAAATTGCAAAAAAGATTAATGTTTATGATATTGAGACTGCAAATGGATGGTTCATTGCCACTAATGGTATAGTTGTGCATAATTCATATGGTGTGTTTGGAAGCAAAAATTTTCCGCTCTTCTGTTTACCTGTGGCAGAAAGCACGACAGCAATTGGACAGTATTCTATCAAAAAGAGTATAGAAAAAGCCGAGAGCATGGGCGTGGATATCTTGTATGGAGATACTGACTCAATATTTTTAGATAATCCATCTGAAGAACAGATGAAAAATATTTCCGAATGGAGTAAAAAAGAACTCGATTTAGATCTCGAAGAAGAAAAAACCTATCAATTCTTAGCCCTTTCAGAGCGAAAGAAAAATTATATCGGAATTCATAAAGACTCTAAATATGTTGATATGAAAGGACTTCTGGCTAAGAAGCGTAATACCCCTGAATTTATAAAAAAAATTTTCGGCGAACTCATCGAGATTTTGAAACATATCACAAATGATGAGGAATATAAGGAGTCTAAGGATAAGATCGTTTCAATAGTAAAAGACAACTTAAGAAAAATAGGAAAAGAAGGTGCGTTCGATTTAGAAGATTATGCGATTAATACGGCAATTACGAAAGCATTAGATAAATATAAAGTTACCCCACAGCACATCTCAGCGGCATTAGAGTTGAAAAAATTAACCGGAAAAGAATATCAAAAAGGAGAAGTTATGTCGTATGTAAAGACCAAAACCTCAAACGGAGCAAGAGCAACTGAAATTGCGAAATTACAAGAAATTGATGTTAAAAAATATAGAGAATTATTAAAATCTGCCTTGGAACAGGTTCTGGACGCCTTAGGAGTCACCTGGCAAGAGATAAAAGGGATCAAAAAGATGGACGCATTCTTCTAATCTTTCCATCATTTATTAGTTCACTATGATTATTCCCACATCAATTTACCAATCTATTCTCTTTTTAGAAAAATAGATAATACCCAAATCCCATTACCAATCCGCATACGATTGGATTTAATATATTATCATCAATATTGAGATTGGATAAATCAACTAGAAGAAATGCGATACCACCAACTGCAGAGAGGATAAGAATCTCTGTAATGCTTATTATTGGCTGAAATATATATAGTGAAATAAAACTCACCAAAAATGAAACAATAGCACCCGATACATATCCGATAATCGTTTTATTACTGGTTTTTGGATAGCGAATTTTTCCAAATTTCAGACCCATTATCGAAGCAGCCCCGTCTCCTATGGTCGCAATTAAGGCAGCAGATGCAAATATACCAAACGGGAAAAAGAAAATTGGCGTAAACGCCAACACTAAGGTGGCTGGTTTGGTAAACTCGAAGATTTCTTGGCGTTTCATCGATTTTGTGAGTAAATCTAGTACATTATTTGGTAAGAAATGAAAGAGATTTTTTTTGGGAAAAATATAGGACAATCTCACGTAATCGAGCGCACCAAATATGAGAATACCAGAATACCCCGCTGTAATTATTAGAAAACGTCCAAATTGCTCCCCTGAAATCCCCCAAAATTGATCCGCCTCCCATAAATCATCCCACACATACACAGCAAAAATCCATAAAAAGATAATTACGATGGCGGGAAATAGATGTAAACCTTTTCTGTAAATATCTATCTTAAGCGTGTGAAACACACTTTTCGGTTTATGCCTCTCATTTTTATTGTCAAAACGACTGAGGAACAAATTAATCGTACGCTGTTCCTTAATTTTGGGTGTTTTTTTAATAACGAATAAATATTGATACAATAGGATCACAGAAATCAATACTGGAGTGAATATACATATAAAAAAGACTGAAAGCCCTTCAAAAAAAGTCTGTGGTTCCGTATATGGCCAGAAATAATAGGGGTATAACACGCCGGCCACAAACCATAATATGAATGTCCCAACACTGTTGTTGAAATTATGCTCTTCTGAGAATTTTTTTCTTAATTGGAGAGCATAATAGAGCTGACCGAACGCATTGGCAATAAATACGATACTGACAGATATAAGGATAAAATTCCACGCCATTATTACATCTTAGAAATATTTTATTTCAAAAAAAAATTCGGAAATTTCCCTACAATCACCTCATAAAACTAGTTAGGACAAAAACCTTCCAGAATACTTTTATTTGATTAAATAAAATTCTATCCTTAATTCAGATGATCATCTGATACAAAAATCAAATTAATGAAATTCCACATAAAAAAAGAATAGAAATAAAATATATAGATAAAAATAGTATAAATTTATTCGTTTATAGCCCGAGCATAAGAACTTTCTCAAGCATATCATGAACCTTCTCTTTGTTTTCCCCTAACATCTTGTCTAATTGGACTTTTGCGTTTAATCCAATTTTTAAAGTTTGGACAATAGTGTTTTCCATAAAATCATTAAAAACCGAATCTTTCCGTTTTGAGAAGTGTTCAACTCTGTGGAGCATTGCTTCCTTATATTCTTCTGCTGTAGAAGGCGTTAAATCTATTAACTTTCTTATTTTTAACCCATCTTCTGTTATAATTTCTTCTTGAGACATTTTTTTCTCACCTACTCCTTCTTTTTAGTGCCACCATTATGGGCAACTTCTTGTTGTTGGGTTAAATCATGTTGAGAGACATCTAATACTCTCTCACCTTTGCTGGTGTCAAACTCATTTTCCACCTTGGCAGTTAGTTTCTTCGCTACTTGCTTTTCAATATGTGGTCTATGTAAGGTGTTCATGGTACAGAATGGTGCTTCATATACACTCCCATCGGGCATTGCCACACCGAAGTGTACAATACATCGCTTGGTTCGTTCAATATTCATGTTATAGGCATCCTGAAAATGCATCGAACTAATTAATAAGGTTCCATGGGTAAACGCACTGATACTCTCCCATTCACCGTTTATTAATATTCTGGAAAACATTTCCATTAATTTACCCGGTTTTTTAGTGTATTGGAGCATTCCGGCTAAAAATCTCGCTTTTAACTGTTGCTTATCGAGCCAGTTAACGCCTTTATCTAATGTTTTACCGATATCTCCTAAAAAGTTCTCAAAGAATTGAATCTGTTCTTTTTCTTTGTGTTTAATCTTTTCCCAAAATTTATTTGAGAAATCTACAATCTTTAATGGGTCAAAGAAATCCATAATCGGTACCATCTCGTTAGTTTCTGGGTCGATGGCTAGATATGTGGCAAATCCACAATCGGGATGGCATGTAAACTCCACAGGCTCAACGTCCGCGAGATATGCAATGATTCTGCCAAACTCTACAATAGTAGTTAGTGGATACCATGCATTCTCAATACCAATTTTACCGCCTGTCTGTTTATCGACTTCTTTAATGACATCCGCGTTCGTAATTCTGATATCTTCCATATCCTCGGCGGTGATTCTCCCGCATAAAGATACTGGCTGATATACAATACCTCTCACCACATCAATGTTATCAATCGCATATTGAATCACGTTTCCGATCTCTATATCAGTTATGCCTTTTACTACTGTCTGAACCAATACGACAGAAGTTAACCCTGCTTTTCGGCAATTCTCGATTACTCGCTCCTTATAGGCAAATAGATTTTTAATTCCACGAGTTTTTTCTAAAGTGGCATCATTTATGCCGTCAAATTGTAAATATAAGGTATCCAATCCTTTTTCAAAACACTCTTTTGTGAAATCGAGTCCGCCTTTCTTCCTCTGGAAGCCATATCCATTCGTGGCACAAATTACCTCTTTAAATCCGAGGTCTTTCGCCATTTTACAAATATCGGGAAAGTCTGCTCGTACGGATGGTTCTCCACCAGTAAACATAATTGCTGGTGCGGGAATAGGTTTTTCTCGGAAATGCCTCATAACTCTTTCTAACTCTTCCATTGAGGGCTCAATAAGATATCCTGCCTTTCTCACGTTCGCATAGCAGAAATTACAGTTAAAATTACATCGATTTGTAAGATCAATAAGCGCTAAAGAACATGTTGATAAATGTTCATCACATAATCCGCAATTATACGGACACCCTCGAGGGTCTTCCATTTTACAATCGGGAGGGTTAGCCTCTCCATTCTTTAGAAATTGCCACTCTATGTTCCCATTATCATCTTTTTGGGCATAATGTGTCCATTTATAATATTTTGCAGAAGAACTAATTTTGTCCTTAAATTCACCGTGTTTCGGACATTCTTTTTTCATCCAAATTTCGTCATCCTCTTCGTACACTTCAGCGTCGATTTTGTCCAAACATTCGGGACATACACTCTTCGTTTTATGATAGTATTTTTCCTTTAAGATATCCGTTCCGTCTAAATGATACAAATTAATTCACCTAATCTTGGTAAAATAGTTGTTTAGTAAAATGTTTGTTTAATTAATTTATTTTTTATGCTAATAAAAGAATTTGTGACAAATAATAATATAAACAATATGTTAATTTGTTTATAAATCAAAATACTTTTTTAATATTACTTTGTATAGGTTCCTTTAAAAACCTTTCAAACAAATCATATTCTTGAAATGTGGGTTCTATTGACTATATTCTTCATATAATATTGAACTCTATATAGCTGAGACGGCACACGCTGAACGGATTTAAATGAAATTCGGGATTGTTAAACACATGGGTGACTTATCGGGCGGAATGAAAACAATGTAAACTATGGGTTCTATGAATATGTCGGATGGTATTCGAAACTTTCAGAATCTGCATTAGATTCTATCTTTTTTTTGAGGTGGGCCATATACAGAGAGGTTTAAATTTTTTAGTAGAATGCAAAACATATCAATTTGGATATATGAAATATATCAAAATATTTGAGATATTTCCATCTCGTTTACTAGCATTTTTCTTGGGTGCAATATTGAAAACATAATAGAAAATAGAGAGCAATTGGAAGAATTCAGAGAAAACCAAATTTGGGGAAAAGAACCATTCCTAAAGACTTTTTATCAAAGAAAAATGAGTATATAGAATATAAGATCAATTCAACTGTGCTATTAGTTTTTTTTTTGCCAAGCGGATTAAATTTCAGATGAAATTCGCAAGCGAGATTGATATCAGACAATTCGGAGGTAACTTCGTCTAGTTTGTTATTGTTGAGGTACAAAATTAACTTTTATGATGAAGATTTTTTAATATAACCTTTTTTAGAAGAATTCAAAAATGAAAAGAAAAGATTATTTTGAAGTTTTAGGTCGAATATAGCCCATATAGGCTCCGAAAATTCCGATGATCCCCGAGGACCACGCCATAAAATAAAAGAAGGTGAATCCCAAGCTTCCAAGTAATATAAAAATTCTATCAATCGCAAAACCGAGGAAAATCAAAATGAATCCCAGAGACATCACTGCTAATCCCAAAAAACCCATTTTAAATTCTTTTTGTCCGACATTTCTATAAAATTCTATAGATCGCAACAAAAAGGGGAGATATATCATTAACATATAGGCAAAGACTGCAAAAAACGCGATGATATCCAAGAAGGTATTTCCTCTCTCATAAAGTATCAGCGTATAAAAAGCGGTAAATGCCCCATAACCTATTACCACGTATTTATGCCTTAGATTATAATCATCATGAAATAATCTCACTTTTAGCATATATGATAAGGCAATCGCGATAGTTACCAGAAATTCGCTCAGGCGAAAATCAGAAAGTCTATAGAGAAACCATAAACTAAAGGGATCCAAGAGAGAATAATTAAAATCGATCACTACCAATATTTTCGAGATCCAAGAAAAGACAATCGCAAAAAAGTAAAGTAAAAAGATGGCGAACAGAAGGAGCGTTAATTTGTGTCGTTTTGAACGATATTTTAGCAAGATAAGGACTAAAATTATGAGGGAGAGAATGATTATAATCGTTTCAAAAATCATTCCAATAAAATTTAGAAATATTTGTTCCTCAACCATATAAATGAATAGGGGTAAACATATTTAAATCTAATAGTAAGATACCATAAATAATAACCAACAGCGTTTTAGACGAGGTATGTGTCAGAGTGATATTCATTTTGAAGCAACATACGGTTTACTTGGAGGATTCCGTAAAAAAAAAGAATAAATTCTTCAAAAAATGATCATAGATATTTAGAACTTTACTGTTCGCTTTAAAATGTCTCTCTTTTCCACTTTTTTTTTTCATAAATCCAATGCTTTAGATTATTATATTGCGAAAATATTTCCTCTTGTCATTTTATTAGACAAAAACTAAAACTATATTTATGTGGACATTCTTGTAAGCATTAATGGAGCGAATTATTTTTTATCTCGGAATTATTATATTCAGTCTCACCACAATGTTGTTTCTTATTCTAAAGAAAAGAAATGCAAGAGTGGCATCGCTGAATATGATTGTGAACTTCGTAACCATTGCTTCCTACATTCTTATGGCGAGTGGACTATTAGTATTTCCTGCGTCGAATGGTGAGTTGATCTATTGGACTCGATGGGGGTTCTATGCAGTGAGTTGTTCCTTCTTAATGGTTGAGATATCTCAGATTAAAAGATTAGATAAAGAAACTCTGTTGGAGATTTTGGTATTTAATTCGATGGTGATGATAACCGGATTATTTGCAAGTATTACTGTAGAACTAACTAAATGGTTATTCTTTTCTCTAAGTTCCTTTGCGTATTTATATGTGTTAGCTTTAATCAGCAAGAAGCCTTCTGATGAGAAACTCATTGTATTATTCGTTGCGATTTTTTGGACGGGATTTCCCGTTTTCTGGCTATTATCTCCTGCCGGCTTCATGATTTTAGATGCATTCTGGACTGCAATATTTTACTTAGTACTTGATTTAATCACGAAAGTCTTATTCGGATTTTATACCACGATGAAATATAAAACGGAATAATCTTCAGATGTAGGAGCTCTTTTTTTTCCTATTTTTGATTACCACTCATTAAAGTTAAGTAATTGAATTAATTTACCTACATAGATTAGGATCTGTCTAAACTCATAAAAGACTCTATGAAAATCTTAGTTATTAGCGATGGAAAATATGGAGATAGAGCAGCAAAAACAATTCGCAAAAAATTTCCCAGAACACATTTTATAGTTATCAGGAAGAGAAATCCCAGTTTATTCATTGACGAGGTTAATCTTAGCACTGAATTGATCGAGAAAATCAGCTGGGCAGAGCTAATTATTGTCTATGTGAGACATCCTGATGTGGTAATGCGAATCTGTGAATTTAAAAAACCTAGCATTATTGCTGTTGATTTTGGAGAGGGTTTTCTACGACAAGTTGAATCGATAAACCCAAGCATCGTAATGCCCAAAGCGATGTGTAATGTCCACCCAAATACAGGAATACCAGAAGTAGATACTTATTTTAGCAATTATGGCTTTCCCACCTATAGTATCGAATTAGAAATGTCTCAAGGAGGAACACCTATTATAAAGAACGTAGAATTACTCGTGGAAAGTCCTTGTGGAGCTTCTGAGGAAGCCTTGGATAATCTGATTGGAAAAAAATTAATACCCGAAACCATTACAGCGTATGGTGTAAATATTCGGCATGAATGCCGAGAACCTATTTCAGTGATGCTTACGCATGATGATATCGCCGATTCTTCTGCGTCTTTGCATGTAATCAACTTGCTTGAAGCCATAGAAATGGAAATCCCCGAAAAATTCCTACCGAATACCGTTTTAGGTAAATATGCTAAGAAAAGACGGCAAGAATATAAATGTCTAAGGCAAGCTTCAGAACTTTTTAAAGAAACATCTTAAGTATCATTTTAAGAAGGAAAACTTATTTTAAATCTAAATTCTATTAAAATTACTATTTTGATTTTTCCTAGAAAAACCAAAATATTATGATAAGCTATTGTTTTTTATTAATTGCAAATAATTATAATCTAGACTCTCGATTCAAATCTATTCATTTTACTTTCCTATCTCCATTAGAAAATATCAGATTAAAATTCGGAATTATATACTAATTGAGAGATGAGAATAAAAAGAAGAAAAAATTTAGTAATAGCTAATTTGGATATAAATTTCACTTTACTAATTTTTTATAACAATCTTCGCATAAAAAGATCATGCGGGCTTTATTTATGTCCCAAGCCATATATCCCGATACATTTGGCTTTTCACAGCCCCAACATAACTTGGACACTTCTGTATCGGTCCTCCACGTATTTTCCTTATCGAAATGATCCTCCTTAATAATTTCCGTATAACTCAACAATTTTTTCCCACCATATTGAAAGTAGTTTTATGAATACTTATTTGAATAGCTATTCAATAAGAAAATATGTTTAAAAATATATAAATTTTAAGAATTGGATTTTAATAGATTTCAGAGACTATTTTTAATGAGATTTAAGGATCTCCAAGATTCCTGTAAAAATCAATCTTATTCTACAGGCTCATAAATAAGTTTTGATATTAGATTATTAGATATTCCTATAAAAAAATATAAAAAAGCAATTATTCCTTTTTCTAATATATTTAATAAGCTAAAGAAGGATTATTCATATTTCGAGATAAGCGAGTCCATAAGACGCTCTAATTTTTCAGAGATATGTACCTTTTGAACTTTAATCTGTTTTAGTTGCCTATACTTTTCGGGCAATTTTTCGATGTTCTCTTTACAATATACTCTTATTTCATCCAAACTCGGCAAATCATATATTAGCTTTCCATTTTTCATAATAGGCACCAGAAGGGGGTAAACGTTTTCTGGAGGCTCCTCATCTTCCAACATGAGTAGATCTTCTTTATATTTTCCATTTCTATCAAATCTACGATAGAGTTGTTTTCTGCCTGGATAAGTCTTCTTTCCTTCACTAATTTTAATTTTTGGCTCTCCATTATGCTCCATCAGCTTATATACTGCGCTCAATTTCGGATCATCACTCGAGGTAACTAATTCCGTACCTACTCCGAACGCATCAGCGGGAGCTCCCTTTCCTAAAATCTCCTCAATTTTATATTCATCGAGATTTGAACTTAAGACGATTTTGACCTCATCGCATCCATTATCGTCTAAAATCTTTCTCACGCGTTTTGTCTCTTTTATCAAATCCCCAGAATCAATTCTCACTCCGAGGATATTATTTCCAAACTTGGTAGATTTTAAGGTTCCCTCAGCAATATCATAGGTATCAATTAAATTGATCGTGTTCTCACCATAATACTTATAAAAAATCTCGAAACTTTCCATCTCTCCGAATTTCTCGATAAAACTATGTGCCATCGTACCAGAAGCTTCAATTCCCAGCTCCAAATCGGAAACTACATTACTTGTCCCGTCAAACCCACCTATATAACTAGCTCTGGCAGCGTAGATCCCCGCTTGTGGGCTATGAGCCCTACGAGTTCCGAATTCCAATACTAATTTATCTTGCGCCGCTTTCCGAATTCGTGCCGCTTTTGATGCCACAATTATCTGATAATTGACTACGCTTAGGATATATGTTTCTAAGAGTTGGGCATGAAATGTGGGTCCCGTTACCCTCACGAGTGGCTCGTTAGGAAAGAATACTGTACCTTCGGGCATTGCCCATACATCTAAGTTAAATTTGAAATTAGGAAGATATTCATCAAAAAAGCTCTCATCGATGTTTTTTAGCATCTGCCGACCTTTTAGATATTCAATCACCCTCGGTGTAAAACGCGCGTTTTGGATGTAATGAATAACTTGTTCTAAACCCGCGAAAATTAGGAAATTACGATAGTCGGGCAGGTTCCGTACAAAAAGTTCAAAAGTAGAGATATCATTTTGGTCAGCAATACCATTCTCCAGATTGTATTGAAAATACGCCGCACACATCGAGATCTGGTAGAAATCAGTCGAAAGAATTACATTGTCTTCATTTATAAAGCAACTATTCGGTTCCATACAGCTCTCCTAACGAAATTGATACAATTATAATTTGATTTAGGTATTTTAATCTATATTAAGAAAAATTTAAAACATTATGCTTTTTAGGTTATTTACCTACAGCTTTTTGATTTTTGTGGCACGCTTGAGAATAAACATCTTAAGGAAATTATCTTTGTTTACCGTGCCATTAAGAGTAATTTTATCTCCTACTGAAGGTTGCAATTTATCGTAAGCATTATCACTAACCCTCACGAATAGTCTATCAAGCTCGTTAAGCTTACTCTCATCATAATCACTTTTTTTCTTTAGCTGTGGACCAAATTTCACATTTTTGAGTTGTAAAATATAGTAGGTCGTCATAATATCTTGAAATTCGGACACTTTCTCTTCTATCTCTGCGATATCTCCTTCATATACCGTAATTCGTGAATCCAAATGCTCCATTATCTTCGCAGAATCCGTGCTCTTGTCGATGAGGATAAGTTCCTTCTCTTCTTCTTGCTGTGTTTGAGGAGACGCTTTAATCTGAATTGAGTTAATTTTGCTTTCAAAATTTTCGGGAAGACGTGTCAATTTCCAATCCGAGAGGGAAAAATATCCTTCCTTGAGAGAGAAAATAAATCCCACCCAAAAATGGCTACAAAAACCCATATTTGCTCCCGTTCTACAATCACAGTCGCGATCTGGATTAGAAATATTATCTTCCGTTATGGAGAGAAACGATACGGTTTCCCAGTTAAATCCTTTAAAGGTGATCTCGATTTCATTTAAATCTGGATTTACAATTCTGATATCTGAAATAGTTTCCCGTTCCTTTCCCTGAATCTTGCCAATAGCGGTTTCGATTTCATTGCCAATGATTTCTAATTCTCGCTCGTGAAGGAATCTATAATATTCTTCTTCTGCGAGTGAATCAAGAATAAAATCAATCAAATCCGCTTTTTTTAACCCTGAATACCCGGATAATTGAAAATCACGGCAAACCTGCTTCAGTTCCTTTACACTTAATGAGTGTAAGAGATAATTGATATATTTCCGTGTCTCGGCTTCCCGTCCAGTCTTTACGATGGGTTTTATCTCTTCGATACTTTCAATCTCCCCATCAATCAATCCTTTTTGCGCTAGAATATCTTTAATATTATTTTCCGTTAAAGTACGTGCTATTAGAGAAATAAGCTCCGCTTTCTTAAGACCGGAATACCCACTGATATCATAGGTCTTACATATATCCTTTAATTCCTTCACACGGAGGTTGCTCAATAATTTGATCATATAAGACATAGGATTTCATATCGATTTTTTTCTGGTACTTTAATTATTCTAATCTAGATATGATTTTATATTTTAATATCTTCTTGAAGACTTGAACTTGCCCATCTTAATTATTAATTAGAGCAACTTTTTGACTTCTCGAGCAGCGTTTTACGTGCTTAGTATGAATTACCGATAGTGATCACTATAAATGCACAATATGGTAAAAATCGTAGTTTTTTAATATATAGATGTATATATTCCGACAAGAACGATCAAAATATTAGTCATCTTAAAACATTTAAATATCCAAGATGGTTTTTTTGTTAAAAGAGAGTTTAATTAAATACTCTTTTGAATAAATATAAAAAATGGTGAAAAAACCGAAAAATGTCTAAAAGTCAATTGGAATTCCTGTCTCAATTTGGACTTATCAGATTTGGAGAGGAAAACAATCTATGTACAATAGATTATGAGCATTCTTTAGATGAATTTTTTAAAGAAGAGAAACATCTCCATGGGAAATATCATTTTGCCGAAATTGATAACAAGGTTGCAGATGATTTTGAGCATTCATTTGAAGATTATTTCTCAATGGAATGAGTTTCTGGAACTAATATTTTAAAAAACTTTTTACCCTATCTTTTTCATTTCTAAATCTAATTCTTGAATTTTTTTTTAAGATATGGCTAGAATCTTTTTTATGGTCAAGTTTCACTATATGTATAACTAATTATAATCCAATTCAAAAAAAGGTGTAAATTTGTATATGACTATATCTGATATTGGTTTTATCCAAGATTTTGGAAAGAATCTGGGCGCGGAAATTGATAATTATTGCATAGAAGAATATAGTGAATCTTTGGAACAGCATTTTAGAGGTCTTGGAATATATTTTACGGATATCTTAGAACATTTCGGGGAGATTCGATGGGGAGAAATTCAGAATCGTTCGCTTAACGATTTCGGAAATGCGCTTTCAGACTACTTTGGATGGAATAAATAAATCCCATCTTTCTATTCATTTTTTTCCATGGTATCAAAAACCTTATTTACCAATTGACATCCACGAAGTGTTTCGGGATCCCCATAGATACAACTTCCACGGTTTTCAAAATCGGAAAATTTCATACAACCCCAACACTGCATTTTGGAAAAGGAAATTCGTTTGTGTTGATTATTTTCCCGTATTTGTTGGCATATTTGAATCGCAATCTCCTCGGGTATGGGTTCGGGAGCTATATTTTCTTTCATAGTTTTAATCTAAATTTACTTTTTCGGTTGAAATACTACCATTATTATAGAAAAAATCAGAAAAGGCTTATTATATTAATTATATAGTCCGATTTTTGTACTAATATAAGAAACGCCTATACCATAAAAGTAAAATATTATGGGATTTAGTACATAACCCAAAAATATACTTTTATGAGAATTTTTGAAGACCTACCCACGATATTATTTATTTCCTAAAAGATATAAATTTATATTGTTGGATTCGTGTTATTTATACAGTAAGCGTAAAATCACAAACTTTAACATATATACAAAATTTTACTATATGTATTACCACAGTTAAAAGAAAATGACAAATGAACACGCAATTTGGGCGGTACAATTAGATTGGCTTAATATTCTTGAAAAACTAGGTCTCAGTTCGATTGATAAGATTCCCGAATACAAAAGAACTCGAGCTATTCGAAATATCGGTAAAACCTTTAGTACCGAGGAGTTGTTAGAGCTCAGTCCAGAAGAATTAGATGAACTTGTCGCAAACGAGCTGAAAGATCTTATGAAAAAAGAACTGAGTATCAGAGATAAGAAACAGAAAGAGATGGCGGAGAAATTTAAAAATAATATTATCCCGATGAAGCAAGGGGGTATCATCAAGATTAACCCAAAAGATCTGAAGGACCTCGATTTAGATGGTAATCCAGAAGATATCATCAAATATTTCTATAAAAAGTTCTTCGGTGGAAAAGGTGGAGATGACAAAGATGATGATACCGATAATGTGAGCGAGGATAAAACGGGATATTATATCTAATTTTTACTCTCTATTTCTACTTTATTACTAAATTAAATATTCGATTTATTACATCATAAGTCCATATTCCGAACTTAAAAATGAAATTGATATATTAGGAATACTGCGATAATCAATTACGATTAATTCATCTCCCACGCTTTAATTGATTATAGATGCTAATAGATCTACTCTTTTTCTTATTGAGGAGAAATTATATATTCAATTTAAAAAACAGATAAAAATGGAAAAATAAAAATAAAAAAATTTAGGTTATTTCTTTTTCTTTTTTTTCGAATCTATCTTTTTGATAATCAGAGCATCCGCATGAACTTTACAGTTCTTCAAGATAATCTTGAAGCCACCCATACCTCCTTGTCCCGGGATGGTCATGGTCTGTGTTCC
>SHMW01000064.1:25376-26614 GCA_008080735.1 Promethearchaeota archaeon | reverse complement strand
CAATGAGATAAGATAGTAATTTACTTCCATTTTTAAAGTCAATTACTCTTCTTGCTTGTGCTATGAATTTTTGTACAGGCCCAATAGTAAATAAAAATAATCTCTCGTTCATAATTTGCTATCCTCTTATCTTTTTTAACATAATGAACTTATGAAGATATTAGGGACTTCATCAACATCATTAGGAGTTCTAGTTCCATTTGGAGGAACGTAATTTAATTTTGACATAATAGGAAAATATTTATCATTTTCTTTAATAACTGAAATATATAGAGGAGATGCTAATTTCTCATTTGGATGAGCAAATCCCATTGAATTATAGTCTTGTCTATATTGTCTCTTAAGTAAATGACACTGTTCATCAATTTTCTTTTTTATATCAATCCATTTAGTGAATTCTCTGCCTATTGTAATTGATTTTAAATACGGAAAATTTGAAAAAGAAAGATTCTCATCCAGAACAATTCTCTTATTTTGCTTATCCAACTTATAATTCAGATTTGTCATTTGCTCAATAATTATGCTTAAAATTATAATAATATCTCTACCAAAATCAAATTCAATATCAATATTAGAATCAGTTATCTCGATAAATCTTAATGCTCCTGCACCTCTTCTAGTTCTCTGGCCAAGTCCGCCTAAGACTAAACTGAGATATTGTAGAAGAAAGAATCTTTTTAAAAAAGTATCTTCCAAATAGGATTGAATTCTTATTGTAAATTTAAATCCATCTTGAATTGCTTTCCTGGTGAAATTTTTCGTCGAAAGTAATTTATATTCTTTTTGAGGAAGCTGTTTGTAAGGTAGAATTCTTAATTGAAACTTGGATTTTTTCCCGTCCTTATCTGCCGAACCAAAATATTCCGCTTCCTTATTGTATAACTCCTCCGTTGTAAGTTCTCCATGCAATGATCTCCACCAATATCTCATTAGACTTTTAATTGGAGGTGTTCTTAATTCAACCCTACGAGTATTATATCCATGTAAAAACATTGGAGTAATAACTTCCCATTCTGAATCTATCCAATTCATTTTTTTCCCTATAATATTTTCAATAAAATTTAAAAACTCCTTTTTAATAAAAATGTTAATTCTTTGTCTTCCTTTTTTAATTGCTTTCCTATTTTGATTTAATTTTCTCCTCTTATATCTAATTTAAAGGATACCCAATATTTATATAAGTATTTATTAATTGGTTAATAAATCATTCTGTGTGATATTTGAGCAAATGAAATAAT
>SHMW01000064.1:21787-25366 GCA_008080735.1 Promethearchaeota archaeon | reverse complement strand
AGTGTACATTATTTAATATGGGAATGAAAAATGACCAAAAAAGATAATATTTTATTTATTTCCTTAGGGAGATCTCCCGCCGTAGTCCCAGAAACTATTGATGCGTTAATGGATAAAGGCATCTATGTTAAGCGGACATATCTTATTACGACCTCTGATGAAATAATTATTCAAAAATGCATTCCACTCATTCAAGAAGATTTCGAAGCCAAGTACAGGGAAAAAGGTATGCATCTCTGTCCGTGGCAAGCCATCCTCTCAAGTGATGATATTTATACTGAGCGGGACAATTTGAAGTTAATGATAAAAGTTTCAGGTATTTTTAAGAAAGAAGTCGGAAACAATATCTATATAAGTATGGCTGGAGGGAGAAAAACGATGTCAGCCGCTATGGCATTATTAGCACAGATATATGGTGCTCGTGCGATTACTCACGTATTAGTTCCACCTGAAATTGAGAAAAATGGGAATATCTTTCAGTTGGAAGGATTACCCAAAGATGTTCGTGAACAGATTCTTCACCCGAAAGAAAAGCGGTTAATTTTTTTTCCTGTAATAGGTATTTCGTGGATGTTGGATGATATGATTAAGGCACTTCAAGGCATTCAAGTAAAATCTATTCGTAAGGAAGTACGTGAAATTATGATGGAAAATAATCTTTTAGATGAGAATTATAAGCCAACACCTTTGGGTGAGCAACTATTCAAATTGTTAAATGATATAGAAAAATACCCAATCCCATCATCTAAATTGCCCGAATTAAAGTTTAAGCAGGATGAGTTTCCTCATGCTCCAAAGGGATTTCAAAAATTTATAAATAAGCTATCAAATGTTCCTTACATTGAAGAGATTATAGGTTTAGAATATAAGAATTCTCCTGAAACGCGGATTAATGAACTATATTCGGACGGAAGCTTCAAATGTCAATATAGTGATGGAGATAAAGCCTATTCTTTAAAAGTAATAACAACCGCTAAAAGTCGCGGAGAACTTCAATTTATTAAGGAAAATCTACAACAATATTTTGAAGATTGAGATCAAAAAATTAATCAATATTTTAAATATCTTTCATTAAAAAATACCGGAGGACTTAAAAAAATGGAAAACGAAAACACGATATTTATTACAATTTTAGGGGATTCACGGCGTTATAAAAATACGAACTATACTTTTGACATTAAATCTGCGGAAAAATTTACCGTGAATCATTGGTATGCGAGTTTTGCTTTATTGAAGTATCTGAAGGAAAATTCAAAAGCATCTATTAATCAAATCATAATCTTATATCCTGATACGGAGGTTGGGCGGCAAAGTTTTGAGGGAGGATGGAAAAAGGATGATGTCAAAAATTCTCATGAGGATAAAGCGTCTGTGAGAGAAATTCTTTCAAATATTGCACCTGATGGATGTAGTGTAATTGGCATTTCTTTTCCCAATATTAATTCAACAGAGGAGATTTGGGATTTTCTTACATCTTGTCTTACATTTCTTAATAATGTTGAAGATTCGAAAATTATTGTGGATATAACACACGGATTTCGTATTTATCAAAATCTTTTATTTTCTTTCCTCTATTATTTTGAAAATATTTCTACAAACGACTTAGAGAAAGTTTATTATGCATTATTTCAAGGTGAAGGAGAAGAGTCGCCATTTTTAGAACTAGATCTGCTCATAATGCTTCAACAGGAGATTTCTCAAATAAAACTTTTAATCCAGAATTTAGACGTGGGAGCATTTGAAGCGTTAAAATCTAGAGTTACTGCGTTAAGATCGTATATTTTAACTCTTCAGAAGGTATTGCTATTACTAAACAACGGGATTGTCAGTGATAAGTTAATACCGAAACTCGATTATTTAATGGACAAGGATAAGTTTGATGTTATCCCGAGTAATATTTTTTCAAATTATGACCTGTTTTTGAAAGAATCTTTTGTTAAAGGAATTCGTCCGGAAGTTCTGGCCATTAAAGAAGAGATTTTTGGCAAGGACGGAAAGTGTTCTAAAATTTGGGAGAGACAACTTAATCTTGCACATTTATTACTTTCAAGGAAAAAAGATATTTCCACCTCTTTACAATTAATTCGGGAATCTTTTATCTCTTGGATTTGCGAAGAAATCTATGATTATGACTCTCTTGATAGGAGTAAAAGAGAAGAGGCATCAAAAATTTTTAAAGATTTAAGAAAGAACCAAAGAAAAAATAAATTTGAAATAAATAAGAGTATGTTATTTCGCATAATCGACAGATTAGCTCACGCAAGGAATAGTTTTGCTCATGTCTTTTCAACGAGCGACCAAATCCAATTGATTGAGAAAAAATCCCGAGATATTGTGAATTATATCGAAGAAATTCAAAAAGATATTATAAGTTTGAAGAAATTAATCAATTCTGAAGATGAAAAAGGGTATCTTAAAAAAATTATAGATAAATTGGAAGTTAATACTGATAAAAAATAAAAAAATTCAAAAAAAATACAACTTCTACTAGTATTGGTTATTATTATTAATATTATATAATCTTTTAAGATAATTTGGATTAGAAATAGGATATGAAGAATATTTATCTAATTTCATCATTAGGGATGTCTCCGGGAGTTATTACTGGTTTAATCGATGCATTACAATATTCCTACTTAGAGGAAAGCTATGATCCGAAATATTTAGCAATAATAACCACTGATCATGAATTAACTCGAAGGTCAGTTGAGCTAATAGAAATGGATATTTCTCAATTCAACCCTCATATTAAAACCATCCCCTATATTATTAGCGGTCTCTCCGATATTCATACGAATGAAGACAATTTTCAAGTAATGAAAACCTTCGTCCAGGCATTTAAACAAGGAGAACATCTTAAAAAGGCGGGTGAGATTGACCAAATCCACATAAATATAGCTGGAGGAAGGAAAACGATGTCAGGCGTTTTTACAGCGCTTTCAAATATTTTTCCGGTGGATAAAGTGTATCATCTCTTGACTTCTCCTGAAATCGAACGTAATGGACATATTAAAAACTTTTTAAATGAGAATAACCGATTGAGCGATGATCTACTTGATGATGAGAAGCTACAGAAATGTTTACATCCAAAGGTAGCACAAGAAAAATCGACCTTAGTAGAAATTCCCTTATTGAGAACTGTTAATTTTGATGATTTACTATATACGGCAAATTTAATATTAAATAGAGAGCAAATCTCTAATCAAAGGATCGTAAAAATGTTGATTAGAAACCGAATAATTGAGCCAGTTAGTGACCATAAATATTCCCCGATTAAAGAAGGAAAAACGCTATTTGAATTATTAAAATATTATATATCAATATGAGAATTTAACCTCCTTGATTTATTCTCTCTAATCGCCGACTTCGTATAAAATAACCTTTCACATAAGAATAATTTGTCTTATCTTCCTATAAATTTCCCATTTTTTATTAATTAAAGCGAGAGTTATAGGAAAAAAATTTGATCGCTTCAAGCTCGATATTTTCTATTATACCTCGGAGCATTGATTCAAGACTAAGTCCGATAATTACCGATATATTAATGCAATTGACTTTCTGTGTAGGAATTATTTTTGA
>SHMW01000064.1:0-21777 GCA_008080735.1 Promethearchaeota archaeon | reverse complement strand
TTTTGAATGGACTTAAACATAATAGATTAAAAATAAATTTGTTTAATTTTATTTTAGCAACAATCGAAAATTGAGGTATTCTTAAATGTGTTTACCTTATTTGTCAACTTTTCCAATTATTTGGAATAATGTTAAGATCTTATTAATGATATTTTTAGTGAAGTTTTATTGTTTAAAGAATTAAATACTATTACTAGATAAATAATAAATTATTATTTTGTATTCAATTTGGTTTAAATTCAGAAAGAAGATTGAAATTTTTGTTTCCAATTCTTCCCAAGTCGGCTTCTTTACTAAGACAAAGAATATAGCTTCAGAAAGAAGATTGAAATAATAAGGCTTAGTAACCCGCCTAGAAATTCAGACTGAGAAGACAAAGAATATAGCTTCAGAAAGAAGATTGAAATAGATGATATCACCAGAGAGCGATTTCCAGGAGATGTTGGAAAGACAAAGAATATAGCTTCAAAAAAAAAATATATAGTGGAATTTTTTTTATAGCGCTTTTCGACTATAAATAGATTTAATCAAGATCGCACATATCCTTATATTATGGTATCATTTCATGAGAGTATGCTGGAATATAAAGCCCAGCTGCAGAAAGGGATAATCCAGAACGCATATCGAGGGTTAATGGAGTATATGGGGTCCCTGCGCTCCCATTTTAAAAGCAAATATCCGGACTATGCCGTCACTGGCAATATCTATTTTGGATATATGGATATGACCTATTTTGCGCTCAACCCGCCCTTCTTGAAAACGCGAAAATTGAGAGTCGCGCTGGTATTTCTTCACGAGGAGTTCAGATTTGAGGTATGGTTAGCAGGGTACAACAAGAGCATCCAGAAAAAATATTGGGATATGATTCGGAAAAACGGCTGGGAGAAATATCGAATCCCATCGAGCTTAGAAGGAATCGATTCGATTATAGAGCATATCTTAGTCGAGAATCCTGATTTTCGGGACTTAGATGCATTAACCAGGCATTTTGATCGAGGAATCATGAAATTCATAGAAGATGTAGAGGACTTCTTCGAGCAGAGAGCTCTCTAATTGTACTTGAAGCTCTGAGAAGTCTTCAATCTTACCAAAATATCGTGGAATCTTAGTTCTATTTATAAATGCGGAGTTATGAGTTATAAGACACATTTAGGACAGCTTTTCTTATCCAAACTGCCTATCTACATTATTAATAACCTATTTATACTTAGTTTGAATACTTTCCATTAGATATAATCGAATAATACTAAACTAAAATATCAAAAAAAGTAGCTGAGACAATTCGGGAGCCTTTAGACGGGATTCGATCCCTACAAACATGTCCAAAAGATATATTTAGTCGCATATTATATCTAGATCTAATATAAATAATTTTTACTAAATTTTTAAAAATATATATCCTTTAAACAAATAGACTTCAGTCACCAGTTGTGAATTTGTATTATGACGATTTTAGAATTCGGTATCAATTTAGGGCAGAAGAACCTCTTATTAATTAAATATTATTCTTCTGAGAACGATCAGAGTATTGATGCCGACCTCAGAGCAGGCTTCATTTCAACTTTAGACGAATTTTCGAAGGATTTATTTGGTGGCGATCTCAACTTAGTTAAAATGGAAGATTATCAGATGGTAATCTTCAGTAAATCGATTGAAACGTTTACCGAGCCGAAAGAAAAAAAGGCACTCATAGGCTATTGCATAACAGATGAGGAAAAAGAGGAGAAAGTGTTAAAACCCTTGCTTGAGAATGTTTTAAATCAATTTACAAACCGATTTGCGATTTATGATATCTTTACTAAGAATTCCGATTATTTTAGTGAATTTAAACCTCGGGTGGACGCGTTAATTAAAGATCTGAAGTTATCCGTAAAAGATAGGTTTAAGGACCTTCTTTTTTAGACTTAAGCTATATTATACCAATCACCATTTTCAATTGGATTTAATTTGGTAAATAAGAAATAGCGGACCCGGGGAGATTTACATGACAACTCGAAATGAGTGAAGCGTCAATTTGAACTCCCGGTCTTCGCCTTTCTCAGGTGCTCACCTTAGGAGGGCGCTGCCTTATCCAGTCTGGGCCACGGGTCCATCAAAAAGATCTAGAGCATAAGAATATTAACATATACTACCATAAAAAATTTACAAACCAAATCAACCTTATCTAAAATGGTGGACTTTTTAGTGAAATTGGGAAACCTTACCGTTTTGACTGCCGTTTTTCGGGAGGAATGTAATTCATATTATTTGGTGCCTTTTCCATTATTTTCTCAATCTGAGTTATCGAAACGGGTTTAAACTCATTGGAATCCACCCCTACATCAAATTGTTTTCCAACGGGGGCGAGATTCCCGTGGGAATGACCGTATAACTGCCACGCATTACAATGACTTTTATTCCATACGCGCATTGCATAATGACAAAGCGTTATATTACGACCGTTTAGTTTGATATCTTTCAGGTAAGACACACTTTTACAATACTTTTTCGCGATGGTAATTATCTCTTCTTTGTCGTGGTTGCCGATGATATAATGAGTCTCGAGGTTTCGAAAGCGCTCAAAGAACTGCAGCGCGACCTTTTTTTTAAACGTCAAATCGCCCAAATAATACACCACATCACCTTTATCCACGCTTAACTCTAAATTGCTCAGAATAACATCATTCATCACCTCTGCATTCTCAAACGGTCTATTTACATAGCGAATGATATTCTTGTGTGAAAGGTGATAATCCGCAGTAAACCACTCCATCTTAATTCACGAGTAGAAAAATCTTCGCAATAATAAAGCCTTTTTTCTAATATTCTAAAAATAAAGGAATTAGAGAGTTATATTTAATGAAAGTGGCCATTTCGCAGCTTTTTGATTGCTGCTTTAATCACAGGCACTTCCTCTCCGGCGTGGATAATGTTCTTATTCTCGAAATGTGGGACTAGCCATTCAGAATACCATTCTAAAAACATATTTAAACAATCCCATACATCATCGTTTTTACGAACCCTACATTTGTTATAAAACTCGACTAATTCCTTTGGAAAACGTTGTTCTGCCCTACGAGTTCCCTCGTCTCGTATACCAAGTAGAAATCCACTAATCCGCAGTAATTTACGGCGTATCCAAGCGACAAAATCTATTGTGGTAATATACTCCTCCCGTGTCATATACCCTGCTATCAAAAAACAGAAGCTTGGAAGTTCCAATGCCACATTTCTAATCTCATCCAGATGATCTTCAAACTCAAATTCTAATTTTTTAGATTCTTCAATAGCTTCCTTTCCCAATCCATTTTTATCGTATAATAGCGAGCCCCTCTTCCCGATTCTCCATTCAGCGCTGAGTTTGGAAAAGCTTTCAACAACCAATTCGAATTTAATAAACGGCTTTAAATAAATAATGGTGCTATTTTTTTTGGCATTCGATTGGAAGATATGAATGACCTCTCCTAATTTGTCAATTTCGGATAGAAATGATTCTTGCACTTTCGAATAATCTTTGCCGTCTTCTAACATCAAAAAAAAATCGATATCCGAAAAGATATCCCCCGTCCCCTCTGAAATTGATCCCATAAGAAACGCCGCTTCGACCTCGGAAAGGGATTCAACGATATTTAACGCATTATAGATGATGTTTTTATGAAAATAGGTATTTTCGATAGTAGAAATATATTCTTCAATCTCTTCTTTAGTTGGAATATTTTCGGGGTTAATAACCTGATCTTTCATGATTCCGTGTGTAAATTTTGATTAGATAAATTGATTATATTATAGGTATAAATAAGCTTTTAAATACCTAATCTATTCGATTAGAAAATCAAAATCCCTTATATATTAAGTTGTTCGCGGATATAGGCTACTCCGCATACTTTACAAAAATAATGTTCTCCTACTTTAATGGCATTATCTTTTCTGATTTTTTTTTGACAGTTTTTCACATCACATCTCACAAATTCGGGTGTGGAATTTTCACTAGACATTTTTTTTGCTCTCTAATGCGTTATTTCTTTAAAACCAAAAGATTTTTAATTTAAGCTATGATATTTAATTTAATATAGAATTTTTATTTTAGTGTTTTAAACATGGTAGAAAGACGACAAAATTATAGGCAGCAAGCCCGTCCAATTGATTACTTGAAGAACAGCATAAATAAGATCATCCTTATTAAGGTGAAAAGGAATCGGCTTTTTAGAGGGAAGTTAGAAGGATTTGATGAACATTTGAACCTTTCATTAGCCTCCGCTTCACAGATATTCGAATATCAAGATGAGGAAGGCAATATACGAGAGGAACACGAGGATCTCGGAAACATAGTAGTACGGGGCGACAATGTTATATTTGTGAATTTAGCAGGCTAATTCTTACGATTACATTTCAATATCCTTACTTTAGATAACTCATTCTTAAAATCCTTTATTGTATTTATCGTGAAATATCCTCGCAGAATATTTAAAAATGACGCATATATGCTAATTTTCAGTATTGGAATTTTATAAAAGTTAATCTCTTATCAGTATAGAAAGAATTTTTTTAACTTAATTAGTTTAATAGTATATCGAAATCGTGTTTTACTAATAAATACCTATGAATTCACAAACCATATCAGAAAGAGATATGATTCGACTGGTGAATCCCAATTTAGGGCATCCGAAATTTATTCAATTACCTAATATCATAAAAGAAGAATTCAAGAGTAAGTTCCAAATTCTTCTGGTAAGTCATTTGGATACCCCCGATAAACTCCGTCAAGTTCTTGAATCTAGATTAGCAATTATTCCTGTGATTGAATATAAATGGAAACTGCAGAGAATAATGGAGGAGAGTAAAAAGGGCCTTAGATCCATTTGGAATCGCATTAAAAAATTTTTTACTAGGAAATCTAAAAAGAAGAAAGAGATTAGTGAAAAGCTGAGTAAATTAGAACCGAGAGGGTATCGTGGAGATCCTATTAAACTTTCTATAATAGATGTTGAAGCTAAAAATGAAGGTGAGATTGATACCATCCCTTACCTTGAGAGTGAATACTGCATTCCCCAAAAATATCTGCGCGAATGGAAAGTATTTGACGATTTGAGTCATTACTATTGCCTAAATGTATCATTCTCTCTTTCAAAAGAAGCACGTGATTATTTAAAGGCTAGAGATTTCATAATGTGTGATATAGAAGCCAAGAATAATGATACAACGTATCATTCTCTCGTTCTTACGAAGAAAAATTGGACTGATTTTAATTTTTTACACATCACGGATACACACCTCGCACAGAGAAATGATAGGATTTATGAAATCATCTCAAATTGGCAGTCAAACTCTTTAGTTTCAAGTATTGGAGACTTTTTCGGAAATATTGGTGCCAAACTTAAATCTCTTTTTTCTCAAGACTCAGAGCAGCAAGAAGAAGAAAAACAACAAGAAGAAAAAACTAAACAAGAAGCGAAGATACTTAGAAAATCGTTGGAGAAACGATTTGTAAATCCCAACAACCAACTAAGGAGACTCATCAAGATTGCCAATCGTAAAGTGCTAAACAATGAGTTGGATTTTGTTATACTCACGGGCGATATAGTTGATTTTGTAATCAAGAGTGAATTTTCTGATGCGATTATTGATCTCAATAAAATTAAATTCGAGCAAACCAATTGGAAATTATTTTATGATATCATTCTTAATAAGAAACCGAAAAAGCGGTATGAAGGTGTTCTACAAGGACAAGAATTATTATGTCCTCTATTTACGATCGTGGGGAATCATGATTTTAGGCCTTATCATTATGATCTTACATGGGCAGGATTATATAAGAAATTAGGGCTTACCTCCTCCGAAGCATCCGCATTAAATGAATTATTTTCGGCTAATCCTATCTCCTCGATTTCAAAATCAAATTTGGCATTAAAACCATATCTCAAACATATTAACCCTTCATTAAACTTCTCGATTTCTTTAGGTAACACAGAACTAGTATTTCTCAATAGCGGTTCGGACTCGTTTAAGAATTTTCGTGATATGCTTTCAGGTCATCCATCCGTTACGGGTTTAGATGGAACGCAGATCACATATCTGGAAAACATCATAAATAGGAAATACTCTACCGGGAAAAATGTAATCTTGCTGATTCACGGCCCTCCGATTAATATTGGCAAATCGAAGTACTTTCGCAAGAGGTTTGAAGAAATAGGTAAAACGGATATAAGAAAACGGATCGAAGATTTCAAAGAGTCCATCCTCCGAAAACTCGGAAAAGAAGAAAGTTCTGCTAGGATAGACACATCCTTTAATGTTAAGCACGGGACAGTATCGAATAAATGGGAGGAATTAATTCAATTCTGTAAAGACTATACCATTTTGACCCTATCCGGACATACGCATGTGTTAAAAGAATTTCGCTTAGGAGAGACAAAAGAAAAGTCTACGGTTTTTGACGCACCCCCATTTATATTAAAAAAACTTGAAAATCCTGCTGCAGTCTTTTACGATGTGTATTCAGAAAGATTTGATAGTCCGGAAGATATAGAGAAAGAGGGACCTTTTATTGTTCAAACCCCTGCTCTAGGCTTGGGAAGCTATACAAAGCCAAAAATGGTAGGAGCGTATCGGATGATTACATTTAAAGATGGCAAACTTGCCTCTTTTAAACCTTATTTCTTAGAATAAAGATCGAATAGTGAGTCAATTCTCTGCATTTAGATCAAACTATATCCCAATTCAAAAGCACTAATATTAATCTCAACGGGTTTTAAATTCTTTTTAATGATTTCAATGAGCTTTTCGTTCAAAAAGATGTTTTCAAACTCTTTGGCTGCAACTCCAAGGATAATCGTATTTGCGTAAATTGCATTATCATATTCGCTCTTACTTATTTTGTTAAAGTCCATAGAAATAGTTCTCCTCGCGAATTGATCCAAAAGATCTACGATATCTGCCATTGAGGGATATTGTTTACTACCTTCCTTTTTTAAGATTACATCTCGAGGAAATCGTTTATGCGTATTGATGACGACCACACTCTGTTCAGATATATATTTCAGATTGCGTAGAGTTTCTAATGGTTCCAAACCTAAAACCAGATGAGCATCATTCATCGGAATCGTGGGTGAAATGAGGTCCTCTTTTTCATATCCTTGATCCAGTTGATAGACTCTACTCTCAATTAGATATCTCGCAGTAGCCATCACAGAACCTTCTCTCTGAGAGACCCCGCGTGTTTCAGTCCCTACCACATTTTTAATTAAGGGAGAGTTTAGACCATAAGTTCTCAATAGATTTCCCAATAGAATCGCTCCTTGACCACCAACCCCCGCGACCAGAATATTGAATATATCTGCCATTGATAATCACGATAATTTCTAGATTTTGTAAGGATTAATTGGGTAAATATCTAATCATTTCAATATATAATCTAAAACATACAGATTAAAATATTATCAGCAAATTACATATCTTAAATCAATTTCTCGATTGAGTTTATCATCATAAAATAGCAAAATGTCATTTCTATTCTGGATTTTTCTGGTATCCATTTTTCTTTTGCTCCCTGTTCATTTTTTCTCAGTGAACCACACCGCACTCGAGAACCGATTTGGGAAAGAAAAGGGAACGACACTCGGAAAGATTTTAGGATTAATTTCGGGATGGGGCTTTTTTATTTTTCTATTCGGATTATGGCTTTCTCCTCAACCTCATTATCATATTCCGTTGTTAGATGTGACATTGTTCACAGTCCCATTTTTAAATATTCCGATATATCTAATTCACTTGTTCATCTCAGTTCCTTTACTCCTAATAAGTGGTTATTTGGGAATCGTGGGTGTAATACATACATCGTTAGAAGTTTCAGAAACACATAGACCGAAACGAGTAGAAACCGAGGGGATTTATTCCCAATTGCGGCATCCACAATATCTCGGAGCCATTTTTGCCCACCTTGCTTTTTCGATACTTTTTGTAGGATTCTATTCCTTAATCGCAACTCCATTGATAATAGCATACAATTATTTAATCTCCTGGAAAGAAGAGAAAGAGTTAATTCGAGAATTTAGCGATGAATATCTTCACTATAAGGAGATGGTTCCTATGTTTGTCCCCAAATTTATGCATCCGAGATATTAAATAAGCGTAGAGTTTGACTTTATTCTTTATCGGGATTCTCAAGATGCGGATTTATCATTGTTTTTAGAATCATCTGGTTTTTGCATACTTGTCGACATGCGCCGGGGCATACTTCTGGAGTACACATAGATTCATCAATGTAATATTCCAATTCTTCTCTTTTTGAGTCTTGAACTTTAATAGGATTCGATTCCATTCGCGCATTAATAGCAGGACACCCAAATTGATCGATACATTCATTACATTTCACACACGATTGAGAAATTGAGTAATAAGTTTCTGTTTTCTTTTTTCGCTGTAGTTCCTTCTTTTCGCTCTTTATTCGTCGTTTTTTTTCTAAGGCACATTCCTCATTGATTAAAATTACTTTTACCCCGGACTTTTGCAATTCCTTCTCAAAGATACGCTCTAATTTGTCTATGTTATACGCATCGGTGATTGTAAGATTTTTTAGCCCAAGATTTTGCAGAAAGGCTGTTAAATTGATAGAATTCGTATGGATCCCGGTAGCATCTCCGTATCGTTTTACATACTCGTTTGGGGTTGCTACAATTTCTTGATGGCCGGTCATCGCAGTCCAGTAATTGTTGAATATAATTACTGTAAGGTCGATATTATTTTTAATAGCATTAAGTAAGGGTTGAAGACCTGTATGGAAAAAGGTACTGTCCCCCACATAAGCAATTAATTTTTGGGTATCGTCTAAGATCTGAGCCATCCCGTTCGCGATTCCAATCCCCGCTCCCATACATACCACCCAATCCAATAGTTCATAGGGATATGCTTCTGAAAGGGTATAACATCCAATATCACCGGCATATACATATTCTACTCCTTTTTCCTCTTGGAGCTTCTCCGATACTCGTTTTAAGGCATAGAATACGGTACGATATTGACACCCGGGACAAAAAGTCGGTTGTCGGATAGGTAAACTCGGTATTATTTCTTGGAGCGCTTTTTTCTTGGTTTCATACTCATCAAGTAAATATTTATTTTCAATTTCAAAAAAATGTGAGAAAAACGTCATTACAATTTCCGTACTTAATTCGCCCGTGTTAGGCAAATAGTCCTTACCATGAATTTCCAAATCTCGCTTAGCATCGCAATAATTGCAGAAAACGCGTTTCGAAAAGGTTTCAATGAACGCTTCTAATTCCTCAACTATTAATAAAATATCCAGATTATGATCATTTGCGAAACTGCATATTTCTTTTCTATTGATAGGGAAGGTTAATCCCAACTTTAAGATAGGCGGGGCGATATTTAATTTATGGCATGCTTCAATAACATATCCATAACAGATACCGCTCGTTATAATCCCGATATTGGGAGGATTATGTTCCTCATTATCGTTATTTAAATCGATTATTTTTATTTTACTGAATAGATTGAAAATTTTGCGATTTTGCGCAACTTCAGAGATTTTCTGAAAATAGCCTTTTTGATTCTTTAGTGCTCTTCCTAAGGTATTTACATAACGATCCGGATTTTTCTCAAAATGCCCCTCTTTTTTAGGCGGCGTAAATTCTCCAAGCTTGACGATCCCATTACTATGACATAATCGGGTGGTCACGTGTAGATAGATAGGGATCTGATATAGTTCTGAAATGCGTAATCCTTCTTTTATAAAATCTTTACATTCTTGAACCGTGGATGGTTCTATTATTGGTATTTTGGTATGAAGAGAGTATAATCTGTTATCTTGTGCGTTAGTAGAGGAAAGAATGCTAGGGTCCCCGCCGCATAGTATAAGCATCCCACCATTCACTCCAGAATATGGAAACGTATGTAATGGATCGGCAGCTACGTTTAATCCCAAGTGTTTAAACATCACCACTGATCGCACTCCTGCCCAACTCGCGCCAATACATGATTCCAACGCTACTTTTTCATTGAGGGCATAGTCAAAGGTAAACTCTGCAGAAGTATCGGAAAGGTATTTAAGGGAGTCGCCGACCTCACTCAGAGGCGTACCGGGATAATTTGCCGAATAGCGCACTCCAGCTTCAAAAATCCCCCGAGCAAACGCCTCATTTCCCGACATTAACATGTCTTTTCCCGGAGCATTCTCATACAATTTCGATAATTTCATGATGATTAGATATATTTTTGCATTTTCAGATTATTTTGAATTTCCGAAATGAAATTCCACGGGTAATAGTAATCTTGTGGGTAAAATAGAATTAATTATTATTAAATATAGGAGATTAAAAAGTTGGTAAGGAATCAGAAATGAATAATTAATTACGAATTTGCAACATTATTTCGACTAAAATCGATTAAATTCTTAATTAATTAAACTGATGCATCAATTTTCATAACTAAGGAGGCAAAACATTTTTCAACCTACGGGATCACTGTGTTCAAATTGTTTAAGTTTTGTTGGATATATTACTCTATAATGAAGAATGTTCACATATTTCTTAATTATACTAAATTTTATATAGCATCTTAAGCTAGAATTGAAATAAGATCAACTTAATTGTAAATTTCTGAACAAACTCTTAAAAGTATGATGTTGGTACTATGTTGAAATTTTGGGATTCAAAAGCAGATGCCGTAGTAAAGGGTGATAATCTACGAGAAATTGCTCCAATTCAAGAAGAAATCTACGAAGATGAGGATGGACTCACTCATTTGGTATTTAGCAAGCAAATGTTTGATAATCCACGATATAAAATCCCTGAGAATGATCTACAGCTATTTAAAAAATTTCTTGATGGGGGCTCGAGAAGCTATCCTTCTGATGGGAATATTCCCCTTGATGTGGTCGCCACAGAAGCGAGAATTATTATCAACGAAATCATGGACATTACCTCCAACCCCGAGCACGAATTTTATGAAGAAGCGTGTGATGCGATGAAAAATGGAGGATACGGCATAGTTCGAGGTTGTGTAAAAATATATTTGGAAAAATATACCACCCGAGACTGGAGGAGGAAACGTTTTACCGATGATATTGATTTCTGGATTTTTGAGTTGCGATTATTTGAGCATATTCTAAAAAAAAGTGGCTGGAAAAAAAACCCCGACACTAAAGAATGGGAAAAAAAAGTAGATTGGATTGATTATGATACAAATAACAAGAAATCGGGAATATTAATTGCTTCAAATGATCTCGACCAGCGAATGAGTTTTGGAAATGGAAGCTATTTAGATGGCTCTGATCTTAAAAGCATTTTCAAGAAAAAACTTAAGAGAGGGCATGATGTCGATCTAAGTGATGTTATCAATGTGGCGATGCTCCAAAATAGTCCTGACAATGGAGAGAGTGATGACTGGCAAAACGCTTGGGAATCCATCGAAGAGTCAGCAAATACACGCGATTCACGTATTATCTCAAATATGATCTCTTTATGCCGATATGCGTATGCCATCGCCGATTACATCGAACGAGTAGGCAATTCAATCCGAAAGTGCAACCGATTGATATTTAATAAAAATGAGTATCCAAATTCCGAATTAAAACGCATTTGTCGGTATTCTTCTCATTGGATGGGGTATTTCATTAACAACGGCCCAGAGGCTACGAGGTCGATGATTTACAACTTTCTCATAGAGCAACAACATCTCAGACAAAAATATGCCAACAACCTTAAAAATTTTGCCAACAATGTTTTAAAATTGTTAAACTCTAAGGTTCGACATGCGGACGTTCAATTTGAAATTAATTAAACTTACTTGTTTTCTCTAGTTTGAACATTGAACCGTCAATTGTTCATATCTATTAATTATTAATTTTGGGCACTCTATTTGTTAACATCTTCTTTAATATGAATTGTCTTTCAACATCCTTTTCCTTTATATAGTTATGCTTAAATATACTGATAGTACAAAATTCACATAATTGGGAATGAAAAAATGGTTAATTCGCATAATAGGAGTTTTTTCGGACAAAACACGGCTCTTATGATTCAGAGTACCTCAAGAAAAGAAGATTGGCTTTTTTTTCGGTGTATAAAGCGTAAAAGAGGAAACATTTGGGAAAAGCCTTCTCAAGGCGAAGGAAAAGTCATCAAGGTCTCCTTGGACGAATTGGTAATGATTTTAAAAGTCCTCCGTAAAGAAAAAAATTCTTGGACGACTTATCATAAATATAACGGTTCGAATACACAGATCTCACTTAATTGGCAGGAAAATATCATCTGGGTTAATATAGGTGACTATTCGAAAATGCTTGATGAGGCTCAAATCGAAATCATGCGTCTCCTTTTAGAACATATCCTAGAAGAGAAAATCGAATATGCCACCATTTCTGAACTAAATTCTAATGCGTCCAATTCCTATCAAGATAATCCATCAAAAACAAACAACAACTCTTCAAAACAATCATATCCAAAACCAGCTGAAAGACAAATTACTAATACAAATTCATATATAGAAGAGGAAATCATCGCCCTCACTCCTCCCTCTAATCCCGGACCATCAAATCAATTGAAGACGATAAAAGACGTGATAAAAATAAATGGAGTGTTAAAACGCTCTACGAATAAAGCTCTCTTACTTGAATTTCCGAATGAAAAAGAAGCGTGGATTCCCAAATCTACAATCCATAACACGTTTAATGACCAAGCAAAAGAGTCCCAGCTTTTTCTGATTGACAACTGGGTATTGGAAAAGAATAGTATAACATAGATTTAAGCCTTTTTATTCTTATTATTTATTTTGCGATTTTGTGGGAGCCTAAATGATATATTTTTCCTTCAATTTTGCGTCAGTTAATTAGTATTTTTATATTCATTATATTTTCTCCTTTTAGAATAAACATTAAAAAAGAAAGAGATAAACGAAGAACAGTAATCCATACCTATTCAAATGAAAAGGAGGAGGAGGGCGTTAAATAACACACTGAAAAGTGTGTTTAACCAAAAGACAAAAATCCAGGGAATAAGACTGATTCTGTTCTTCTATACTTAATATTATTTTACCCTTATTTAAATTAATCATTTTTGTCCAAGAGAAAATTTTTTAGTATAACGGATGAAAAACTAATTTAGAAGAAATATCTCATGTCTTTACACAATTAATTATCAGTGAATTAAAACAAAGGACTCATGAGAATGCATTTGTTCTTTTTGTTGATGATTCTGTTTACCTTCCTTATTTGTAGCACCATTTCATCATTTTGTGCTAACCTTCTCCTTTATGGTATAAACCCATATAAGTTTCCTTCTAAATATTATGTTGAATTTTTCAATTTTTTCTCAATGGCATCTAATGTATTTATCATCCATGCTTTAAAACGAGCGAAATCTGAGACTGGAGGAATTTCATAATCTCCCAAATTTTGGTCATTTTCATTTAGCTGACTGGGTAAAGCATTATTATTACTTCTTTCATTGATTTTTTGTATTTTCGACTCACTGCCATCAATTATTTGATGAATAAGGTCATTTTTGATATCCAACCCCCGAAGAATATTCTCGAAATCCAATAGTTCCTCTTGAGATAGGCCCCCATTTCTATTCAGGGCCGCTTTCCATTGATTCAAAAAACTTTCTGGAATTCCTTCAGACCAATGATGACGCCGTAAATAATTATAGAGATCATTTGGCACGAAAAATTGGTTAAGATCTAAATTACTATTATTTATCTCTTTTTGGCGATATTCATCAAGCTCGTGAAGAAATACCCGAAAAATATGTTTATTCTGATTTTTAATTATTTCAAAATCATCAGAGAAATCAAGTGCGCGAGTTGCCATACCCATAGACTTAGGAATTGACTCTTCTCGGTTTTGGTTGGTGTTTCCATAGGCTCGGCTCTCTCTTGAAATGGAATCTTTTTCTTGTTCATTTTCAATTCCATCGTCGTCTGGGATGATGATATCATAATAATTTTCCGTAAATTCGATGAGGCTCTCTTGTTCTGTTAATGTATAAGCATTTATGAGTCTATCAATGTCAAAAGATTCGGGATTATTCATCAAAGTCGAATAGATTTTGGTGGCAGTACTTTTGATCCCTTGGAGCTTCTCTCGGATCATTTCATACGTCTTGGCGAGGCTGAGTATTATTTTTTCCATTTTCAGATCCGTTTGAGTGAACTCGTAATTGAGAAATTTCGCGCTCTTCTTATTATAAAAGATGAAGCTTTCGTGGGCAAAATCAATGAGATCAGAACAATTCTGGTTAACATTTAATATCATGTGGGCATTTTCAAGATCCAACAGCTGCTTTGCTTTCTCTTTATCCAGGTTGTAGATGAGATGGTAATTCGGCGTTTGGGAATAGGATTCTGCGTCACTTCTTACCATCTCGCGGATATTATAAAGTGCAGTGGCTTCAAGATCGATGAGATTATAGCCGACCGTGAAGGCTTCCAGCACCCTGAGGTGCTTAAGGTCAACATGCGGAAATATCACGATATTTTTCTGCTTAAAAAATATCAAGTGCAAGAACTCAGGTGTGAGAAAATCGTATTCGGTGTCCATAGCTTTAAAAGAATATATGAGTATAAAAAGAAAAAATTTTTAGTTTTAAGTTTGGGATTTTGGCAATATTTTAAACTTAACGGTTATGATTGCCTATAAGATAATATTTCAAAAAAATCGTATTTATGAAAATAGGAAAAGAGTGATGGTATGGAAATTAAGGTGGAGGAAGTTCTTAGCAACTTAAAGGAATTAAAAGAAGGATTTGAAGTAGAACCATCAGTAGATTGGTGGTTGAACTGTATCCGCGGAAAAAGAGTTCTCAAAACGCTTACTGATACTAATGGGATTGTAGATCAGAAAAAGCTAAATGAAGAATTGAGTAAGATAGGGATTCGCCAAGACCATGAGTTACAAGAAAATAGAATCTGGTATAAAAAGAAAAATAACTAAGAAAAATTAAATACATTGAAGAGAACTTGCCCTAAAAGGTCTCGGAAGGTTTCTGCTACGTTTTGCCCCGTGAGCGCGATAACTGGATATACCACTAAGGTCCCATCAGCATATTGATTTTCACTTGGAAGCCCCAATTGCCGCTTGAATTCGGTTATACTTACTTTTTCTTCGATATCCCGCTTATTCAATTGAATGATATAAGGGATACGCCGAGGGCTAGCGAAACTAAGCAGCTCCCGAAAACTCCGTTTATTCTGCTCTAATAATTCTGGCTGTGAATCTGCGACAAACATAATCCCATCCGCACCTTCTAACACATATTCCCTTGTAGAGAGAAATCGCTCTTGCCCTGTGCATGTGACCACATGGACGATGATGGAATAATTTCTTTTATTGATACTGGCATCGAATGAGAGGAACATTGAATCTTGCCATAAAGTCCTGCCGTCGTTAGTTTCGATGGAATATCCGCGGGTGATACGTCTGCTGTCGAACTTTTCCTTGAGACGTAGAAAGTTGGTGGTCTTACCAGACTCTCCAGGACCCCAATACACGATCTTGAGTTGGATCATATTGCCGAGAATCATGCCGCCTGCGTTCCGTTGAATATCGTTTACATGATCATCCTCTATCTCATTTTTTAGCATTGTTAAATGTCTCACCTCCTTACTCAATAGAGCTGATTTTATTGCCGAATATCTCGCTTTTCAAGGTTTTAATATGTTCTTTCAATTCTCTTTCGTTCATTTTGAGTGTGTTCTTGATGGAGCCCGAGCTTTCGATTTGCGTCTTAATCTTCATCGCAAATCGTTCCATCTGGAGCACTGCTACACCAATATTGACTTGATTGTCGCTAAGTAATATTATGAGAATTTCACGCTTTTCTTGTGGATTTAGCTGGACATTGGTGATGGATTTGACAAATAATCGTAGGTTATTATAAATGATGGAAGCCCGATCCAAGTAGTCGGCGTCGAAAAAATCTTGACCTTGCCGTGCAACTCCGTAGAGAGCAGCACCGATGGAGGAGAGATCCCAATAATTCAAACTCCGATCGAATCGTGAATCCACCGCGATGATTTTTGCGTCTTGATCAACTGCGATGAGTCCATAGATATAACCTCTTCGGGTTAGTGTACCGTAAGAGCTCCTTATCTCGTCAAGAATGCTGCTAATACTGTTCTTATATAATACCTTGGGTATGCTTATAGTCATATATGTAAGTTTTTCATTTTCAGTTTAATTACGACAAAAAGAGAATAGGAATATATAAAGGAAAAAATTTCTACTTCGCTTAATTAACCAATTAATCATAGAATATGTTAAAATTGAATTTATTGATTAAACTATAGGAGCCTTCAGATTATTGCTTTTCAGATAAAGGGAAAATGTTCTTGGGAAAAATCGAAGTTAACAAAAGCTCCTAAAAAATTGTGAAGACCCAATCGAAATAGCTTTATTTTTCGATTTACTATTATATCCTAGAGCTTTGCAGATTGAACGTAGAATTTTATTCTCTCTTAGGTGTTATTTTGAAAACTGAAATATTAAGAGTCGATCCTGTATCTATCGACTTGAATAAAATACAAAAGGCAGCAAAAATATTACGAGATGGCGGATTAGTTGCCTTCCCTACTGAAACTGTGTACGGGCTTGGAGCCGATGCGTTAAGTCCTCGTGCAGTGGAAAAGATCTTTAAAGTAAAAGGAAGACCTCCCGACAATCCTCTAATAATACATATTGGAGATAAGTTAGAATTGGAAAAGCTGGCAAAAAACATACCTCAAAAGGTAGAAGTGCTAATTGAAAACTTTTGGCCGGGACCTCTAACCATAGTATTACAAAAATCTTCCATAGTTCCGAAGATTGTAAATGCGGGACTCGAGACAGTGGCAATTCGTATGCCTTCAAATAAAATCGCGTTGTCCTTAATTAATGAGTCTAAAGTACCCATTGCAGCCCCGTCTGCTAATATATCAACAAGACCTAGCCCAACCTCCGCGAAACATGTGATAAATGATTTAAATGGAATGATTGATGCTATCATTGACGGTGGTGAGACAAATATTGGTGTTGAATCGACAGTTATCGATTTGACTACAACCCCAATAACATTATTAAGACCAGGTGGCGTCACGTTCGAGGATTTACAAAAAATCTTAGGAAAAAATAATATAGAAAAATCGAAATATAACCCAGATGAAAAAATCGCAGCAGCTAAATCTCCAGGAATGAAATACAGGCATTATTCCCCCAAAGCAGATGTTTTCTTAGTCGAAGGTAAGTCTGATAGGATAGAATTGAAGGTCCAAGAAATCGCAACCAATTTTGAAAAAAAAGGCTATAAGGTCGGTATCATTACGATTAACCAAAAGCATCAATATCAAGCAGATACAGTTGAGTTTATAGGAAGCGATCTTGAGACTATAGCGAAAAACATCTTCAAGACATTTCGGAAATTCGATAATAAAGATATGGATATTATTATTATGGAAGGGGTAAAAGAAAAACGGTTAGGATTAGCGATTATGAATCGATTAAGAAAAGCCGCGAAAAAAATAATTCAAGTGTAGGAAAACCCATCAGAACTAGAACATATTGATTAATTGTTTACATATGACGTTGCAAAAAGTGTTTTAAATAATCTCTAAGATAGATTTTTTGGTAAAATGGATCTCTTTCCTCTTCTCAAATTCATTTTCATCTACAAAGATATTAATGAGCTTCACACTCATTCCATTTTCGATAATTCGAAGAATATTTATTGCTTGCATGCCCCACACCGCTACATTAATGGAATTAGTCTGATCAATTAATAGAAATTTCAGCAAAAACGATCTTTCGCCATTTTCCTTCTTAAACTCTTTAAGCTCCTTTATCTTGATTACACCTGAAATTGACTTTACAAATCCATTCGTGTTAAAGAGATCCTCTATTTTCATTTCTACAAGATTTTTATCTAAGGATTGTCCTCCTGCGTCTACCATTTTTATTTCGATCTCCTCTAAGCCTTTTTTGGTCTTGCTGGGAATATCTTCAGGTTCTATTTGTACTTTTCCTTGTTTAGACAAATGCACTTCTAAGCGTTCCTTTAATCCTTTTTTACAATAGCCGTTGATTACTCTTAGAATCGTACCAATGGTGAAAAATTCAGTCTGCATTATTTTAGTATGGTGGTCCCATAGTATTATCTTAGTAGTGCCCCAAGTATCGGTGAGTAAGAATGAACCGACGATTCCAGGCGTCCCATCTTTACGGATAAACTCTCTAATGGGAAAAATACGGCTGATTTTGCCGAGTAGTACAATATTCGAAAGGCCTTCTCTAAGATCAGAGATGGGGATAGTAAACTCGTTATAATCGATATCTCGTTGAACCTCCTCATAAAGTTCGGGATCAATATCATGAGAGTAGATTTCAATTCCATGTTCTTTGGCGATCAGAAAGAGCGCACCTTGCGTGGTTATAAATCCCCGAAATTCGCGTTCTTTTCGCTTGATTTCTTCTTTTAAATCCTCTTCAGATAGCCCTGCCTCAGTGAGCTTTTGTAATACCTCTTGCGTTTCACTCATTAATAGACAGCACCCCTTTTTCGATTAGTCGCTTTCTAATACCGTAAAATGCATAAGCAGATGAATTCATCAGCATTCTGATATTTTGAATTCTTAATCGACCCTCATGCTCGGTGTCATTTAAATCGGTTATGTAAATTATAATCGCCAACTGAGTAGAAATCTGAGGCCAAAAGTGCTCCATTCTTAGAAATTTATGAAATATATTGAGATTTATACAGGCACGTCGGTAGTCAAATACAGGCGCGATTCGATGGAGTTTATGAAGATAAATTCGAACTTTCGCAAACACACGTTCTTTTTTATGATTCCATTTGATATTACAATATTTCCAAAATTTACGGAAGTTTTGGAGCTCTTGTAAAAACTTTTCAATAATACTTTTCACGAGAAATTCTTGAATATACGTTTCTTGCGAGATTTCTCGATAAATTTGACTGGAAAAGCCACTCACTAGTATTTTTTCTTTAGCATCCTTTACGAAGCATAAGGTTTGAAAAACACACCTTAAAACCTTTTCTATCGCGAAATTGTAATAAAGTGAATATTTCAGCTCATCTTGGCTCTTTTGTTTAATTGCAATATTAAATACTTTTGTCATAGCTATTTTCATTTCGCAATTAATATTTGAAGAGATGATACAGTAAAAGTATTTAAACAAAAAGTCTGCAAAACAATAATTTCTAGAAATGGACTATTTAAACTTTATATACAAAAATATCTATTTTTCCACTAAATTGGAAAATCATTTATATATGTTCTTAACGATATAGGTGTTTAACATAGTATGAAAAGAAAAAAAATACTCCTATTTTGGGCAATTGGCAGCTTTTGTTTGATGGTTTTATTGAATTTCTCGATTTTTTTTTGGGACTTCTTTGCGGGCTCACTCACTCAACCTTTTGGAGTGCTTGAACCGTATTATGGACTTGCAATGTTTTATGTATATATGATCTCATTATTTACCAGCTTCATATCGGTGTATCTTATATTAAAAACACAAGTATTTGGGATTGGATTTCTCCTATGGACTCCATATGCGATTATCGGATTTTTCGTAGAGAGCTATTTCGAGTTGATCTTAAATGATGCCTTAATTAGCATTTGGTCTGTTGTTGGATATTGTGTATTTGGACTACTTACGGGTCTCTCTGCGGATGTATCCTTTAGAGTATTAGATAAGAAGACACGATTAAGAAAGGTATATGTGTCCTCTTTAACAGGAGTGGTTCAATCATTAGTCTATTTTGGGCTCATTGTCATTGCGTTGGCATTTTTTTATAAGCAAGGGTGGAGTGCGGGATCTTTTTTGGATTCTGGAACATTTCTTGGAAATGCATATTTTGGATTACCTTGGATGATTATTCACGCATTCATAGGTGGATTTTTGGCTCATTCGATTAATCAAAAACAATAGAAATAGCGAAGTTTCTCTATTATAAAACCATATCGAGAGTTTTTTGAACGCTTTTCGGTCGGTTTAAATCATATTGGAAATATTGAAGACATTCATAGAATTTATCATTAAGTTGATTTCTATGTTTCTCTACACGTTCTCGATTAAGATGATGATCTTTACATAATAGTGTTAATATCCTGGATTTGTTGGGGGGGTTCCAACATAGGTGATCGAGTGAATTTACTACTTCGGGCAATAAAAATAATTTGCGAAACTCACTAATTAACTTGTGATCTAATCCTGAAAAATCGTACTCATACTTTTGAGCAGAGATTATATTCTCAATTCTTTTATATCTCCTGACTAATTTAAGGGCGGTTTTCGGGCCAATTCCTTTTATCCCCTCAAAATAGTCCGTCTCAAGCATCAAGGCTAGCTCTACCAGTTGGAATTGATCGATTTGTAGCTCTACTAGGGTTTGTTGAAGATCAACAAGTAATGGATCGATACGATTATAGGTCCATCTCCCGTGTACCTTTCTACGGCGTGATTTAGAAAGGTTTTGTATCAGATAAGGGCATCCAAATAATAAAGAATCAAAATCTTGAGAATTTGAGAACTGAGCGATCCCTTTTTTAACCAAATGGGCACATTGCGATTCTGCAGACGCGGGCGATTCGACGACGGGCACCCCGAGAGCATGAAGTAGGTCTTTTGATTCTTTCATTAGGTTGGGCCAAAAATATTCTTTCGAAAGGGCGATCTGTCTTGCAAGCTCCTTATTATTACTGTTGATGGCGTTTCTATAGCGTTTTTGAGCAAACCGGAAATCATTTAATTGATTTTTGGTGATCTTCCGCTTAAGTGGGTGTACACGTCCGTCAAAACAAAAAATTGGCAATATATCTTTAGAGTAATAAAATTTTATCCTATAGAGAAGTCCGTACAAGTGTGAGATAGCGCGCTGAGTACGATCCATAATCAGATCGGTACTAGAGTTGAATGAAGGGTTTTTATGGCTGAAATTAAGGAGCCCCATTATGATATTGGGCGCATCGACCGCAATGATCTTCCCTTTTAACTCTTCGAAGGTCAATTTTCTGCGGCTAATGATAGAATCTAGTTTGACTCCCATAGGAATCTTATGAACTATCCAATTATAAAGAAAAAAAGATAGAAATTTCGAAAAATTTAGTAATTTTACGAATTAGATTGCATTTTCTAAAGCTTTTACATTAGTTTAACATATTCTTACTGTTTCCTAATCAATAACCCTACTAATACCATTGGAATGGCCAAAAAGACAAACATAAATGCATGAATTATTGTATTTCCAGTTATATTTCCAATAACACTCATAGTAGGGCTTAGGATACCAATCAATTGTGCAATTAATAATCTATTTAGTTTCCTTTTCATCTTCATTTCTGAATCATCAAATTCCTTCATCACGTTGTATAGGGTAAGTGAATTGTATATCATCAAGGCAAAACTCCACACCCCAGTAGCAAGCAAAGAGATTATATTTTTATCTGCTTCAATAGTAGGATACAGCTGATAAACGTTGTAAGGGAATATGAAAGTTATCACACATACCACTATACTTATAGCGCTTAGAAAAATGGCTATAGGTTTTTTTAAATACATGGAGCTTTGAGCAAAAACTTGCATTGACAATACAAAGAACAATACCCCAATGACCACGATTAATAAGGAAGCTCTGATAAGAAACTCATTGATAAAGAGTGAGATGGGAAATTCATAGAGAAATAGCACAAGACCATATAAACCAAACAAGAAAAAAGACACGACAAATAATTTATTTCCAATATATGTCAGATCCTTTCGAATAATTACGATTACAACATAAAATGCTG
>SHMW01000063.1 GCA_008080735.1 Promethearchaeota archaeon | reverse complement strand
AATTTTTTGGTTCATTTTGATATTTAAATTATTTTCATAAGAGTATGAGAAATCCCTTTCTTAATTTCTATAGAGTTCTGGATGCACAAGAGTTATTAGATATTGCATTTAGGAGAGCTATGAAAAGTTCGGCAAGTGTATCGTCTAATGCACCTATTATCATTAAAGCAAAAAAAAAGGAATCCAAAAGAATAAAGGTAGCAATTGAAGAACTTATTGATAGGATTTTGAAAATTATAAAAATGGTTCCTATTATTGAGGATCTACCCGAATTTTATAGGGAACTCGCTTCGCTTATAATTGATACCGATAAATTACGATTGACGCTTGGCAAATTGAATGGGATTTTGCCAGTGTTAAGTAAACTTGAACGAGACTATATAGGAAGATTGAGGAGGATTGAAGAACCGAAGGAAGGGGATAGATTAAGAAGGGAGGTTTTTGGGCGTGTATCATCAATAATTAGAAAGCAATCAGAAAATTTAGAATACTTAAACTCTATACGAGGAAGATTAAGAGGGATCCCTTCTATCGATTATTCTAAACCCTGTGTCGTATGCGCTGGTGCTCCAAACGTAGGAAAAAGTAGTATCGTTAAGCAAATTTCCACGAAAAAAAATATTGAAGTTCAAGAATATCCCTTTACCACGAAGAAGCTCATCCTCGGTCATATTAACATTAAACGCCGATTTGATACTATACAAATACAGATAATGGACAGTCCCGGGATTTTAGATCGTCCGATCTCTGATAGAAATAATATCGAAAAACAAGCGATCTTGGCTTTACGATTAATTTCAGATTTAATAATATTTGTTTTTGATCCAACCCCCGCATGTGGATATAATTTGGATTCTCAAATTAACCTCTTTAATGAGGTACAAGAAAAATTTATACAAAGAGAAAATATAGATATTATTATCGTCTTTAATAAAAAAGATTTAGCTAGCGAATCTGAAATATCTCATCTTCAAGAGCGTCTTGGAATTGGAAGTGATAATTATATCCTTACAAATGCTTTGAACGGAGATAATCTTGATGAGATATATGCCCAATTAAAAAAACAATTTGCTGAAGACTATAAAGAATTATAAGATAAAGATTAACATGCTTATTTTAGGATTAGATATCGGAGGTGCGAATACAAAAGCTGCATTACTCAAGTTTTCTAACCGTCAGATAACTGCCTCTTATCCCTATATTGAATATTTTCCATTCTGGGAGAAAACTAAAGAACATATTACTACTCTATTTCAAAGAATAATCTCTAATCTTATAAATGCCAATGGATTTAAAATAGAAGATATCAACTATGTTGCGGTTACAATGACCGCTGAATTATCGGACGCCTTTCAAACAAAAGAAGAAGGAATCATAACTATTTTAAATGCGCTCTCTGAAAATTTTGAAAAGGAAACCCTTTCATTCATAACTATACATAATAAATACGTCCCCTATAAAATTGCAGAAAAATCACCCAAATTACTAGCTGCTGCAAATTGGGTTTCCACCGCATTATATCTTGGTTTATTTGAACCAAATTGTGTTTTAATTGATGCTGGCTCGACAACTATCGATATTATTCCCATATCCGACTCTCTTCCCACATCTAAAGGTAAAACGGATATCGAACGGCTTATGCATCATGAATTAATCTATACTGGGGGCCTAAGAGCCACCATTCCATCCATCACGCATTATATTCCATATCAAGGATATACACTTCGTGTATCTTTCGAAAAATTTGCTCTTGTTTCTGATGTGCATCGAATCCTTAATAATATTACAAAGGAACAATATATAAATGATACGGCAGATAACCGTTCGAAATCACTTAAAGATTGCTACGCACGGCTGGCCAGAATCATCTGTGCTGATCTAACCATGATCTCTAACAAAGAATTAGACAAAATAGCGAGCTATATCTATCAAAAACAAAGGGATATTATCAAGGAAGAGATTTTAGAATTTTTCGAGAATATTGATGTAGACGATCCTGGAAAAAATATTGTACGAAATTTCTTCGTTCTTACGGGATTATCCTCTGAATTTCTGATTAGACCCGTATTAGAAGAATTAGGGTGTAAAAAAATAAAAGATCTTGAACATATCACAAATATTCCTGATACTATCAGCTCCTCAGCTTTTGCGGTTGCGGGGGCATTCTACTATCGACATATTCTGAAAAAAAATGAAGTTTGAAGATTTTATTTTAGTCAAATTAGGAGGAAACATTATAGGTAATCAAAATAATCTGATTTCAAGTATCTCTCAACTAAGAAAGTTGGTTAATGTTCAAGCATTATTCCGTAAAGTCATAATTATCTGTGGAGGAGGAGAATACGCCAATTTTATACGAATACTTGACCAAGAAATCTCTCTAGGAGATGATATATCACATTGGGCATCAATAATAGCTATGGATATAAATGCTAAGAAAATTCATTACCAATTTCCAGAAATTCGATTAATCTCTAAGTTTGAACTGCTTAAAAATGAATTGGAGAATAAAGAAAGTTCTGGAAAACTCCTTCTTTTTCAACCCTATAATTTTCTTAGAGAGAAAGATGATTTACCTCATAGTTGGAACGTTACCTCTGATTCCATAGCATTATTTATGACCAATGCGCTGAAATTGAGCCATTGTGTTTTGGTTAAGGATGTTGACGGAATATTGGATAAAAATTATCAGCTTATCAAAAACCTTTCCATAAAAGATTACAAAGCAATGAAAGAAGGTAATCTTTTAGCTAACCTACAAAAATATCAACCATTAAAGGAAATATCTAAACCTATCGATCCATTTACCTTAGAACTAATAAAGAAATATCATCTGATCTGTATTTTACTAAATGGGACACCCCCCTATGAGAGAATACTTGAGTATTTTCATCCTTCCTCTTCTGAAAAAGAAAAAAGATATACAAGAATTACAGATTAGTCATTTAGTCTTCAATTCTAAATTCCTTATGTCAATTTTTCATTTTAGCATCAAATTAAGTACTTTCAAGGCTAGATTTTTATTTTAAAGCTTATTATTCACCAAAGTAAAAAATGATAACATTAAAAAACACCAAACGCGAAAATAGTTATATATAAACAACAAAAATTTAATGTTAAAGGTGTCGAGAGGTCTATGGACGAAGAACAAATGAAAGAAAATGCAGAATTTTTAATAAAAGAGCTTCCTGGAAAAAAGGTACCCGGGAAAGTACGAGTCAGATGTCGATACAATGATCTCGTGAAATTTGCCGAAGTATTTGGATTTGAAGACTCTAAATACGTTGGTCCCGAAGAAGAGGGGATTGTCGCATGCAAAGCGTTTGCTAATCATTTTACAATTAAAGCATTGTATAAATTACTTTTAGGGATGAAACTCGAACAGAATGGGAAAGTACGAACATTTGTATTGGACCCGGGAAAGCTTCTTCACGCGGGTCAGAAATATAATTGGGAAGATTGTTTAGATGTTAAAGACGGAGATAAATTGACCGTAACCGCCAAATGGGGTAAAGTCTGGTTAGTAGAAAAAAATATGATTCTTTTTGCTGAATTATTGGTTGATGTTAAGAATGAAAATGATGAATTAGTCTGTAAGCCAACGGTGAGAGCGGCTGTCAGACCAGGAGGGTATTAAAATGGCGAAAATTTCGGATATAGAGGTTGGACAAGTTATTAAGGATGAATTTGATCAAATTACGCGGGAATTACTCATAAAATATGCTGACGCAAGCGGAGATACAAATCCCATCCATACCCGTGATGATATTGCAAAAAAGCAGGGCTTAAAAGGGGTAATAGCTCACGGACTGTTTAGTTTTGGATTCATAACAAAATTGTTTGAAGATTTTCTAAACGGAGAGCGAGAAGGTAACCTGATTGAGGTTGATGTAGATATGCGAGGTATGGTACGCTGTGGAGATAATTTGGTCACCGAAGCGATCGTGAAAAAAATAGAGGGAAATCGTGTATTTTTGGATGTGGTCCAAAGGACTATCACTCCAGTTGAGATACGTGACAGTGAGGGTAATCTGATTGAACAATTCGAAGCAGGTGAACGAGGATATGTCACAGAAAAGGATCGTGAAAAAGGACTTGTCTCTACGAAGGATGTGGATGGAGGAGTATTAACTTATCGAGAACGAGTGGCGACAGAAGGTTCAGCAATTTTCGAACTCAATAAATAAATTATATCAAATTTTATCAGATTATATTATTTTTCTTTTTTATTTAACCTTATAAGACAACTATAGAGAGATTTTCATTTTTTGGTAGAAACAATTATTAGAAGATTTTTATATTATTAAGACAAAGTAAATCTCTAGAAGTAACACTCTCAAATCGTGCGGATTGTAAATTTGGATTTAAAAGACATAGAAACTTTTATTATACAAGGAAAATATAATAAAGCGGCAGATGAGATTTTTGAAGCCGTAGAGATTTATTCATCCACTGATGATAAGGAAATCCTTCTTAATTGCCTCAATCTTTTAAATCTAATTTGCGACAAATCTCCCAGAATTTCTCTTCAAGCAGTAAAACACACATCCAGTCTAATAAATGATCAAGATTCTTGGATCCGGTTGATATCGCTTGAAATTTTGTATCAAATCGCCAAATATCGACCAAATCTGTTAATAGAGCCATTAAATGATATTAGGTCACGATTATACGATAATGATCCTCCTGTTCGACGACTTGCTGTTAAAATCATTGGTACTCTTATTCTTTCATTACACATAGATTGGGAAATCTTACAATCAATCATAAATGAGTATACCGAGAAATTAATGGATAATGATTGGAAGGTGAAATTATCTGTTATAAATACTACGCAAGATATCATCAACCAAGATTATACACGAATTAAAGAAATCGAACCTTTACTTTCAATGGTTATAATTAATCTGCGAGATAAAGATGATGATGTCGCAAGAGCATCAGCAGAATTATTAAGAATATTAGGTAATTATTTCCTTTCAAAAGAAAAGATCTTCTACATTTTACTTAATCTGTTATATAACGAAAAACCTCGTGTTCAAGAACTTGTGTTTTGGTTGTTTGGAGAAATTGGGAAAGAAAAATCTTCGGAAATAATACCGTTCATCCCAAAAATCATCAATTTTTTAAGAAATAAGAGTTTCCGTATTCAAGTTAAAATAATTGATGCCCTTATTAATATCGCAGAAAACAATTTTGATCAGACATGGGCCAACTTAATCAATTCAATCACCGAATCAAGCGACAATTCCTTCAAAAATGCTTTAGGAAATGCTCTTTATCAAGTAGCGCAGAATAATATTGATTACATTTTTCCTAATCTTTTTGAAGAATTGGAAAATCCCTCGGAAAATGTTAGAAAAATAATTGCCTTAGTATTCCGCCGCTTATTTGATGAGTATCAAATTGAGATTGAAAATGAAATTAGCCGAATAATCTACAAATTGGAATCAAAATATTGGAGGGAGCGGAGAAAAACCATACAACTTCTCCAAAATATATGCCTTATCTTAGAAAGCCGAAAAATTGCTTTGTGGATAACCATTGAATTGAGTAACAAATTAGAGGATGAAAATGATTTAGATGTAAGAAAAGAAATAATCTATACTTTGGATAAAATCAATGACCAATATCCTCATATTGATGAATATATCAAGAAAATAAATGATAAGCTTTCTACATTTCAAGAGCGAATTATTGAATTTCAAAAGGTCCCTGTGGATTTTCGAAAGAAATTAAATAGTTATATAAAAAATTTTAAGTTTAATACCACTGAAATCCAACTAAATCAAATGTATGACAGGATTATAAAGGATATCCAGGAATTTCATAATGAGATTAATCGTTTCGAATATAAAAGACTGGCATATGATCTTTTAGAGGAATGGGAAGAGACTAAAATCCAAATCATCGATGAATTAAGTATTATTAAAGGCTTCATCACGGATATATGTGAAGAAAAGAAACAAGAATATAAATCAGATTTACAAGCTAAAATCAATATATTAATTGACCGAATTGATATACTTAAAGCACAATTTGATTACATTAAAAATAAGTCCTTAGAAAATACAAGCATCGAGAATGAAGAGATCGTGTGGTATTCCGAACCGACGATTCACGAAAAATTCAATTACATTTCCTTATTAAGAAGAAATCTTTTTAAATTAGATGTGGATATTCGGGAAATGCTTATTAACAATGTTGAATTTGACGACATCTTTAAAGATTTGTTGAGCAGATGGGTTGCGGTAAAGATTGAAATTCAGATATTTCTAAATAATCTGGACCGTAAAATAAAAGATATGAAACAAAAAATCATAGACGATTTATCTTCTGTTGAAATACCTGCTGAAATTTCTAATATAAGCGAGCTAGATGGATTAAGTGAGGAATTAACATACCAAATCGTTCAAGGACATATTCATTCAATCATATCATACGGAATTGAAGGAATCAAGAAATTTAATCAAAATTTTAATAAATTAGAGTCAAAACTCGATTTGTTAATTAATAAAGGAGGATTTGAAGAAGCTAAAAAGTTGATTGATATGAATAACTCTCAGATCAAATCATTTATCGAGGATACAGAAAATCAAGTTGAAAATATCATTGAAAAAGAGGAGATCTTTAAAAGGGAGAAGAATGGTTTTGAGCTCTATATTCAACCTTTTATGGAAAAATGGAATAATAGCAAAGAATTATTGATACATAAATCTAAAAAATTCATGGAAAAGAGTAAAGAAAAACTATATTTCCATCAATTAAAGCATTATCTTAAAATTATGAATCCTATTGAATTTGATCTCCTCTCAAACTATTTAGGACTAAATAAAGAGCAAATTAAGGAATATGTGTTGAAATTTATTAGTAAAAATCGACTTGACGCGAAGATAGTCAATAATTCTCTCTATTCCCCAAAAATCCAGTCAGAAATTACGGATTTTAAAGAGCTTAATTTGTTTAAACGAATTAAGACGATGGGAAACCAGATAGAAATCGGTTTACGATTGAATAATCCCTCCAATTATGATTTTAAAGATTTACAAATCACTTTAAGAATTCCAGAATATATGGAAATATTGAAAGAAAGTGGTTTTCCGAAATACTTTCAAATTGATGAACTAAAAACTGGTACAAATTTCAAATTTAGATATTTTTTACGTATCGACAAAGAAATTAAATCTCATCTCGCGAGCAATACTCATGATGAGATTGGGCTAATGATACATTATAAAGGGCCATTCGAACTCCAAAAACGATTATCAAAAAAAATTGATATACTTCTCTCATAAAATATTTACACCTCTCTTGGTTTGGCTTAACCTATCATTTAAATTAGTTTTATGAGTTCTATTTCTGATCTGACATTAGTTAATTGAAAAATCACTCTGCACTTTAATCTATCGAAATCAATCGATAAACACTATCGAAAAAACTTATAAACCATTTAAACTTATCTGTGTTATATTTTAAATGATTAAAAAAAAAGAGTAAAAAAATGGAAAAAGCACCTCAAAAAAAAAGTCTTTTACGTATTATTAGATTCCCCGCGTTTTTAGGCATTATTATCGGCATTCTAGCCGCTTTTGTTCAAGCATTACTGTTTAGCGCAGGGGGTCCCGAAGCCTATGGATTTTGTGTTGCATGTCACACACGAGACCTAACTAATGCAATTACTAATGCTTTTATAGGGACAACTTTAGGAATAGCTCCTTTTTCAGCAATCACTCCAGTCTTGACTATTGTTGGAGTTCTGATTGGTGGTTATATTGCTGCGAAAAGAAAAAAAGAGTTCCGTTTAAAAAAGGGTTCAATTCTGAACTATATCTTGTACTTTCTTGGAGGAATTGCAGTGATTAATTTTGCCCTATTAGTAGGAGCATGTCCATATAGATTAGCGTTAAGATTTGCCTATGGAGATCTTATCGCATTAATAGGCATTTTATCAATAGCGGGAGGAGTAGCAGTCGGAGTAGTTCTCCTTTTATTCTATATGAAACGGAGGGAATTCTGAAATGACTAGTCTTCTTACCAATACTGCGTTAGTACTACCGATAATCACGCTTATATTGGGTTTTATTATCGGATATTTAGCGCAAAGGTCTGGATTTTGCTCAATTGGAGGTCTAAGAGATCTCTTTATGTTCAAACATACTCGATTATTCTTTGGATATTTAGCATTAATTGGCGGAGCTTTTATAGGATATTTTATATTTTGGGCTATTGTGCCGACTGCGTTTCCTAATTTCTATTGGATTGCAAATCAAACTGACCCTCTAACTCCGATCCCCGGAGCACCTGGAGGACTTAGCACTCTCTCATATGTTATTTTAGCGATAATCGGCGGATTTGGAATGGGATTTATAGGTGTCCTATTAGGAGGATGTCCATTACGACAGATTGTAATGACTTCTGAAGGAAATTTAAAATCGCTGTTCTTTGTTGCGGGAACGATTGCTGGTGCCATAGTTTTCCACACATTGATAATGCAATTAGTCCAATTGATAATGCCTTAGGTGAATTTGAGAAATGACAGAATATAAATTAGATATTATAGGAAAAGTATGTCCTTACTGTCTATTAGCAGTTAGGAAAAAGGTAAAGGAATTAAGTTCTGGAGATGTTTTAATCGTCAAAACTGACCACCCACCTGCCGCTAATGATACAATACCGACTGACATGAAAAAGCTTGGATACGGCGTTAAATCAACTTTGCTTGAACCTGGTGTGTGGGAATTAAAAATAAATGTCCCATAAATATATAGAAAAAACCTCTAATAAAAATTTCATAAATTTTTTTATTTAACATAAAAAATCAAATGGAAATACACTTTCTTTTTACGGAACATATCCCATTGGAAAGATTAGGATGGTTGAGTAAAAGCTTTGATAAAGGAGGAAACAGCATAAACCTAAATGCTAAAACCTCTGAGGCTGCTATTGACATTAGTCAATTTGGATTATTTTTGACAGGTGATGCGCTTTTCAGTTTAATAGACAAAAGATACCGTCCCTATTGGAAAAAACTAATTTCAGTAGATAATTTTTTTTGTAATTTGGATTCTGAAGAAATAAAATTATTAGGATTGGAATGCAAAGAAAGAAAAAAACTTGATATAGAAACAGAATTAAATAACACCGAGATTCATTCCAATACAATCCTACAACGAGATTCAGATTTTTGGAATGGACTGCTTAATTCTATTCATAATCAATTTAATGGAAACAGAATAGGATTATTAGAATTTCAAGGACCCTATATGAGCAGAACAACCGTGAATGCTTTGAGATTATTAGAAAAAGCAATTGATTATAAATTAGATCCAGAACTTTATACTTACCTGGATGGAATTCATATGGGACATATAGGGCAAAAACCGTCTGAATATGAAAATATAGGGAAAAAATTGAGGTATTTAGAAAAAAAGGCAAGGATGAATGATTTGCGCTTTATCATGTTATCATGCTCTCGTTGCGGAACCGCTCGAGGCTATATCCGAGAAAAAAAAGAAAAGGAATATTTTCAATCGGATGATGTAATCCCACATTATTTATTTTGTAATTTAAATAAAATTGTCGAGAGATTTGAGGAAAATAATCTAATTCTCTCAGCTTCTTGCGGAATAGTTCAATATTGCAATGATTTCGATAAAGATAAACTAAATAAAAAGAAAGCATCTAAAATTAAGCCTCCTATAATTATATTTATTACACATAATCCCTATGGATCAGAATGGACTTTTGGAGGGCTTTCCTTTGCGATGGCTTGTGCGAATCATGAAATCCCCACGAAAGTTGTTTTTATTGAAGATGGGACCTATAATTTACCAACTGAGCATAAATTAAGCAGTGAGGATAAAATGTTTAATATACAAGATATCATCTTAGCGACTTCAGATATGGAGTTTTTAGAATATTATGTACTTGATGAGTCTTTAAAAATTCGGAATTTTGATTTAGTGAATAAATTAAATAATTATATCGAAAAGATTAATAATATTGAATTGACACGATTAATTATATCTAAACAAGATAACTCAATTACCCATAAACGAATTATTTTCTTTTAAGTTTAGATTTTATTAAAGTGAAAATATAGGAATTCAAGGTTATAATAAAAAATGCGACTTGAAGAAATGAATGAAATACCGAATTATGTTGATCTTACTTGTACTAATCTAATGTTAAAATTAAAAATTAATTTGAAAAAATTGGGTGAGGGAAAAGTGTTAGAATTTTATTCTAACAGAGAACAATTTGATAATATCAAAAAGCCATTTTCTAAGAATGGGTATCAAATTGAAGCAAATCAAGTAGATGATAACAAATATCATATAAGAATAGGAAAAAAATAAAAATCAGAAAAAAAGATATGAGCATTAAAGAAATTGAATCTATGTTTACACATAACGACAAGTATTATATTTTGTTTAATAGAGTAGATTCCAGTTATAATTATCTATATTTCTTTAATCCTAAAAATCAAAATCGATCTTTATTGTATGGTGAGAATTTATCTTTAGTAATATCTAAGTGTTTAACCAATCCATCAATTAAATGTTTGGAATGCCATTTAGGATCTCAAATACTAGGTGCAGTCTCATTAGATAAGGGCGACATCGTTCAAAATAATATAACCGTAGAAGAAGCAAATACATTATTGAAAGATTTGAAACAAAAAGTTATGGAGCAGAAAAAATCTATAAAGCTTTTCTAATGCTCTTGTAATAATAAGATAATAAATTTAGAAGAACACTCAAAAAGAAAATTTGATAATATAAATATAAAGGACTGAGGGTGATGTCTCAAGAAAAAGAATTCAGACTAACTTCACAGGTTAAAATTCACGGATGATCATGTAAGCTTGGACCAAAAAGTTTGGAAGATCTACTTCAGAGAGCGGGATTGGGGGGTGATATAGAGGATGCAGCAGTTATCCCGATTCAAGGAACTAGAATGGTTTTGGTGAAAAATTTAGACATATTCACTCCGATCATTGATGAACCCGAAATACAAGGAGAAATCACTGCCTGTAACGTCACGAATGATATATTCGCGATGAACGTTCCGGAAATTAATGGAGGAATGCTTATCTTTCTAGCAATAAATACGAATACACCTGATTACATTGCAGAAGGTATTTTAAAAGGTATTAAGAATTTTATGGAACAAAAAATCGATTCGAATGTAGTTGGAGGACATACGATATATTGTGAGTGGCCATTAATGGGCGGGGAAGCATCTGGGATTGTCGATAACGATAGCATTATCCGTAAAAGCGGAGTGAAAAATGGTGATAAATTAGTACTAACTAAACCGATCGGTCTACAAGGGATTATGGCAGCATATCGAGTCCTTAAAGATATGCCGGAAATTCTGGAGACCTATTCAAAGGCAGAACTCCAAAAATCAATTGATATCGCAATCAAGGTAATGACCACACCAAACCAAGAGGTAGTTAAAACTATTCATTCCTTTTCCGATTTTTCCTTTGTACATGCGATGTCTGATGTGACTGGTTTTGGATTGGCGGGGCATACACGAGAGATGCTCCAACATATAAATCTCTCAGCGATCATTGAGAAAGTCCCTTCAATTAAGCTTTCCAAAGAATTATCTGCTGATCTCGGTTATGCATTCGAGGAGTGCAGAGCTCATGAAACTGCTGGTGGAATGTTATTGGCAATCGATGAATCTAAAGTTCAAGACTTTACCAATGCGCTTGGTAGTAACCATGTGCCAAATTGGATTATCGGTCAAATAGATAAAAAACAACCTGGTGTTGTACGAGTGTCTGAGAATGTGGAGTTTTTAGAAATAACTGATTATTAATTGATGACGATGATATAAGCCGAAACGCACTATGCGAGAGCTTATTGAGTATTAACACCCGCAAGGTGTCATCATAAGAAAGCGTTTTTATTCTCAAAAGTATTTAAAGGTTTTGATTTATTTAGTCATATTCTTTTTTTATTATTCCTCCTAAATTTTTAACTGTCTGTTTCAGCTTTTTCAACACTTTATCTATCAAATTTTCACAATTAGGTCTGTCAAAACAAGTGACGGATATTTCGACTTCCACCGCTAAACCCACTCTTGGATGTGTTTTGATCCATAGTTCTGGATTTTTTTCTTCTAGTTCAGTGACATACGGTGCGATTTGGCTTTCTCCTATGCCTGAGAGGATAAATCCCTTTTGGTAAAATTTACCTTCTTCTTCTTTTAGAATTGGTTTGATAACATTATTAAACATTTTTTTCATTTCTGCGGGGACACCGGGTAAAATAAATATCGAGGTTCCTTTTTCTTCTATTTTTACACCTGGTGCAGTACCTCTCTGGTTAGGTAAAGGGATAGATCCTTCTGGTAAATAGGCCATTTTTTCTCGCTCCTTCGTCATTCCCTCTAACTTCAAAATACCTTGTTCATAAGCTTGTTTATAGGCTTTTTCTATCATATTATATGCGTGCTTATCCAACACTAACTCTCTTCCCAATCCCTTTGCGACTCCCTCGTTGGTCATATCATCGAAAGTGGGGCCAAGCCCTCCAGTTGTTATAATCATAGCTGGGGCTCTCTCTAATATTTCTTGAACTGTTCTTGCGATCTCATCCAGGGAATCTCCGATTGTGGTAATCCTATGTATTCGATGACCATATTTAGTAATTCTTTTTGCCATCCAATTGGAATTGGTATCTTGAGTTTTTCCTATTAAGATTTCATTCCCTATTACAAGTATTTCAATAATCATATCAGCATCATTCTCTCAAAATTAAATAAAATATATCTCTAATAATTATCTTCATCCAAACTTCTTTTTATTGTTTAACTTTTAATTATATTTGATTAGTTTGAAATTTAATGCTATTTTTATTAAATTAAACTACTTTTATTCTGATTTCAAATGTCATCGAATAAAAAAACGATTGAGATTGATGATAGCGGTACAGGTGATTTGGTAGGTGATGCTTTTATTGGTTTTCATGTTATTGAGAGCGGTGAACTGCTTTTTAAACGAGTTCCCGTCCAACTCTATAGAAAAAACAATATAAAAAATAATGCTCCTAAAAAAAAAATTCTTGAAATAGTCAAAAAAGGTCTAAATGAACTGAATTATAAAAAAGGTATTGATTTAATAAAATTATGTCGGGGGGACTGTTTTGATTTAGTACGAGACTACTTTAAAGAGCAAGGTATTAGATATGAAGATGCGGCTATTGAAGGAGTATTACAATTAGCAGTAGAGGGAAGGTTAATACAGCATTTAAGAAATCTCGGAATAAGATCAAGGAGCTTAACTATTGAAAGCGGAGCAAAACGATATTTTGTTTTGTTTGATTGGGTTGCTCGTAAGTTTCCCCAAAGAGAGAAATATGTAAAGAGTGGTTTTAATGGTTGGCAGAAGAAATGGAAAAAAAAGGCTATCGAAAAATATGAAAAATATCAAAAAAAGCGTAGATAATAACACCCTACTTAACTGAATTCAGAAAAAAATTAATTAATCACAATTTTATTGTAAAAATATGAAGATCTTCATTATTATTTTTGATACTTTAAGAAAAGATCATACGGGGAAAACATATGGAAATAATTGGATACACACTCCTAATTTTGATGAGTTTGCTGGGGATTCAATAATTTTTGAGAAAGCATACCCGGAATCATTGCCTACCATCCCTGCGCGCCGTGCTATTCATACTGGTATACGGACCTTTCCATTTAATCATAAAAAATTGGACTATAGGACCGATGACTTGGTTGAATCGCCTGGATGGGCACCTATCCCTCCTCAACATACCCATCTCGCGGAATATATGAGATCGAATGGATACATCACCTCCTTTATTAGCAGCACGTATCATTATTTTAAACCCCACATGAATTTTCATCTTGGTTTTGATGAATGGCATTACATTCGAGGACACGAATATGATAATTATCGATGTCGATATCGAGGAAAACGCAGTGATATTAATCAAGCTGTAAGAGATCATTCAATTAATAAAACAAATAAGAATAGAGGTGCCGTTCATACACAGAAATTATTATTGAAAAAATATCTACCGAATGTTCAGAGAAGAATATGCGAAGATGAATATTTCCCCGCTCAGACATTCCGAACAACAATGGATTCTGTATTGGACACAGAACGATTTAATAATGTTTTGTATTTTATTGATGAGTTTGACCCTCACGAGCCTTGGGATCCTCCGAAGCAATACCTAGAACAATATCTTGATGACGATTATGATGGGAATATGATAATTCAGCCGATATATGGTGAACAAGTGGATTATCTTTCTGATGATGAGCTGAAATGTATGAGAGCCTGCTATGCGGGGGAGGTCTCACTTTGCGACAATTGGTTTGGCTATTTTATGCAACAACTAAAAACTATGGAAATATATGATGAATCCTTGATAATTTTAACAAGTGATCATGGCCATAGTTTAGGCGAACACGGCGCAATTGGAAAAATCCCCCTTTATATGTATCCTGAATTAGTGGATATCCCTTTAATGATTAAACCTCCCGGGAATGTTAACGGTCCCAAGCGAATTAAAAAATCCTATGTATATCATCATGATATACTCCCAACGCTCTATGGGTTTTTAGATAAACAGATTCCCGATATATTTGATGGAAAAGATCTCTCCATTTTTGTAGATGATGATGACCATCTCATTAACACTCGAGATTATATCACCTGCGGAATGGCACTTTGGACACTCTGTAAAACGGATGATTATGCATTAATTACCAAGAATGATAAAACGGACAGAAAATTGTTCGATCTTAACCAAGATCCTAATTGGGATGATAATATCGCCGAAGATAATCCAGATATCTACGAAGAACTATTTTCAAAGATCCAAAAAGATGCTAATAATGACCTGCTGACTGCATTTGAGTCCACGCGTTTCGATAACTTTAAAGATTGGTACCATAATACTTATTTGACTTAAATAAGACAATAAATTAAAAAAATTTCAAGAGATATTACAGCAATCAGCCCTCAAGGAATATTCATTCTATTTCGGATAAGAATAGATCAACAATAACCAGCCATTTACTTTTAATATCTTCAATTTTCGAACTTTTTTCAATTAAATCTTTTCCTTTTTTAAGATTTTTTATTGCTAAATCAATTTTATTCAGCGCTTTATAGCATATCCCTAATTTTATATATGTTTGATAGATAAACCACTCATCATTACACATAACTAACGTTTTTAAAAACTTTTTCGCCGCCTCATCATATTCCTCAAAATACATCAATATTTCCCCATAATTATCATAATAAATTCCTTTATCTGGGTTAAACTTGATTAGTTCTTGTAATATTTCCAGAGACTCTTCTTTTTTATTTAAATATTGAAGCCAATATGCTTTATAGTTTAATATTTCTGCATTCTGCGGATATTTTTGAAGTAGGTTTTGAATGATCTCCAATCCTGTTTGAATATCTTTCTTTTTCTTAAAGATAAAAGCTTTTTTCATCTGAATATCTATTTCTTTTGAAGGAAACCTCTCCCTCATTTGATCTAAGAATTCTATTACTTTATTATACTGATTATAATAAATTAAGATTTTGATTTTAGATTCATATAGCTGGATATTTTCGGGATCAATCTTAATTTTATTTTCAATATCTCTTATTTTTTCTATATATTGATCTTTTAAATCCTCTGAAAATTGAGAATCGAATATTTCTGACATATCTTGCCAAATTATTCCCTCCAATTTATCAAATGATGTTTTAATTTCTGGTTTTGTCTTTATTTTATATGACAGATATTTGATATATTCTGGTAAAAAATCTTTTAATGATTCTCTTAAATCATTGTGAAATAAAGTTTCCTTTAGTTGCCCGAATATTTGATTTATAATAGAATTTCTGATGGATATAGGGAGCGTATGTAGAGTTTTAGAAAAAAGTGTATTAATATAAGCCATCTTGGTAATTTGTTCTATAGTGATTATTTGAAGCATTTTTTCTAATTTTCCTCCACTTTGAAAATAATATATTCCTCCCGAAGGAGCGCTCAATTTAAAAAATTTAGTCGAATAAATTTTTCCTGCTGAAATCTCCTCTATGTAATAGTCTAATACTGTTTTTTTAATTTTATAAATTTCTGAGTAATCTTTCGACGATATAAAATCAGGGTACCTATCGGGATGATTTAATGAGAGAAAAAGTAAAATCTTATAGAATTTTTCTTTATTTTTTAATAACTGGTTGACTTTTTCAAAAGACAATTTTAGCATATAAGTAATAAAACGAAATTGAACCTCCTCATCTTCAATTTTAAACTTCTTGAAGAAAGCTAAAACTTCCTTGTTTATATACCCGATTTTCTTACGTTCTTCCTCTAAGATTGCCTGCCTATTCAAATTATAATTTTGTAATATCCGAGCATATTCAGATTTTCCATCTGATGTGATTTTTATTTTACCATCCTCTTCATCTACATATCCTTTCTCAATAAGTAAACTTAGATTCTTTGATAAAGAAGAATTATTTATCGATAATGGTTCATTACGAAAATCCTTTCTTAGACAGTAGGTATTATTATAAACCATCCATAAAACCCAATGAGAATAATTCCTCCCATCTTTTATTATCCTAGGTGGATAACTTAATCTTCTGTAGTTTTTTGCGATTTTAGAAAGTTCATAAAATCTATTTCTCCCCATAAGAGTGATTTTATAATTCCCTCTTGAAACCTTATCTATAAAACCATCCTCTTTCAACTTCTTTAAATGTCTTGATAATGTTCCAACAGGTATATTAATTGGTTCTTCTGTAAATTGCGACCACTGACAAATGTCATTGTTATTTAACATCCATAGTATAATATGATCATAATCTGGTTTATTCTGACTTAAAAAATTATAAATTTCTCTTGGAGGATAATTAATAAGACCCATAAGATAGGATGATAATTTTTTATAACTAACATATAGATCTATCTCTTTTTTATATATATCTATTTTCTAAAACTTCCACAATACTATGGAACTTTCATGAAAGTTTCTATACATTATCCATAAAAAGAAGAGTATCTGATTCTCTAATATCAATATTTTTAAAACTCTAAATAAAAACAAAAAATTGAGTTGATAGAAATTAAAACTCTTAAGGTAAATGAAGGAAAAAAATTAAAAACCATAACGATTATATCAACGCTGCTAATTGGGCTTTTCGTTATTTTCATCGCTTCTGCTCCTACTTTTGTTAAGGCTGCTGAAGACAATTATGAAGAAAATGATGGTTGGACCAGTGCCTATGATATTGATTCAAATGCAGGGAATTGGTTAAGTGAGATTAATGGCCTAGGGTATCAAAATGATGAGGATTGGTATGAAATCGACCTTGCACTAGATAGATTAGTTATATATTTTATTGGAGATATTACTATTCAGTTGAGTCGGGAGGGTCATCATTATGATTACACTTATGATAATGATGATTTTAGGGACGAGTTGTTAGACGTTGAACCTACAAATCTAGGTGTATGGTATATCAGGATTACAGGGACTAATGGGGGAAATAGTTATGACATCTATTGGGATAATGTTGTGAGTAATCCTCAAGATAATTACGAACAAAATGATGATTATTCTACCGCATATGACATTACATCTAATGAGGATTTATGGTTATCCAGAATCAACGGACTTGGGACAAACTCACCGTCTACTGGAGGTGATGATTGGTTCAAATATACTATTAACCCATATAATTTGCGAGCACAGATTAATCTTAAACATTGGTGGGGTCTCTTTGATTTAGAACTGTATGATACTGATGGGACTACGTTATTAGCTTCTGATAGTTCAACAACTTCGCCCGACGATTTAAGCATAGATTTTACAGTAGACGCTCCAGGAGTGTATTATGTTAGGGTTGATTGTACAATAAATAACCATGCTTTGGATTTTTATGATTTAAAATGGAATGAAATGGAATTTTTGTGGGATGATAACTATGAAGATAACGATCATCGTGGTGAGGCATTTGAGAATTTGTATGAGAACACATGGTTAAGTTCAGTTGATGGACTTGGAATCCAATCGGATGATGATTATTATAAAATTACTATCGATCGTCCTGATAAAATTTTCAATATAGAATGTACTTTTACTCATGCTGATAATAACATCGATATCGCTTTATATGATTATTATGGAACATTATTAACCGAAAGCACCACAACTACGAATAATGAGAATATTAATTATGAAATTGTGGGAGTACACAAAGATTACTGGGAAAATTGGTATTACATTAAAGTATATGGACAGAATTACCCAAGTGAATATAATTTACGCTGGAATGCTATACCTCCCTCTGATGATAATTATGAGCCCAATGATAGTTTTAATGATATTTATGACTTTTCCTCTCATGAAGATATATGGTTATCCAATATCGATGGAGATGCAATTAGTTTAGATCAAGATTGGTATCGAATACATGTTGAAAATGATGAGAGAAACTTAGCGATTAATTGTACATTTATTCATAATTATGGAGATATCAATATGGAATTATATGATGATAGTGAAAGTTTAATCACTGAAAGCAGTTCAACCAACGATAATGAAATAATAAATTATGTTGTTCCCGCTGGGGGATCTTATTATATAAAATTGTTTCAAGAACATTTTTCCCATCCCAGTTGGTACGATCCAAATTATTATGATCTTAAATGGGAAACTAATATTCCAATTGAAGACAATTATGAAGAAAATGATGATTTAGCCTCATCCTATGATCTTTCTCTAAACGAATCCGTTTGGTTGGATGAAATAAATGGAACTGGTCGAAATGTAGATGAGGACTGGTATAAAATTTTTGTTCCCTTAGGAGCAAAACTTTTACAAGCTGAATGCACATTTACTCATAGTCTAGGTGACATAGATATGGCTCTTTATGATGCGAGTGAAACGCTAATTACGCAAAGTACATCATCATCAGATAATGAGTTTATTGACAGAATTCTTACTGGAGCTGCCTATTATTACATTAAAATTTTTGGAAAAACGTATCATAGTGGGAATGAATACAATCTGAGATGGGCTCTAGCTGCTAATGATGATAATTATGAAGAAAATGATAATCTAGCGACCGCTTATAATTTGAGTCTCTATAATTCAACACAAATAGATGGAATTGATGGACATGGAAGACAGGGTGATGATGATTGGTATGAAATATATGTCCCGTCAGAGGCACCTTATTTAGAAATTGAATGTACATTTTCACATGATCAAGGAGATATCGATATTGGCCTATATTATTTCAATGGAACTGAAATATTGTCTAGTACATCCTCCAATGATAATGAATTTATTGCGTGGTGTATTAAAATTGCGGGATTTTATTACATAAAGGTTTTCGGAGCAAATTTATCAAATCAATATAATCTAAAATGGACTGCACAACTCGATTCAACCCCCCCAATTTGGCTTGATCCTATAACAAATCAAGAAATTGTTGTAGGAGCAGACTTTACCTATAAGGTTAATGCTACTGATACTTGTGGCATAAAGGAATATCTAGTCAATGATACAATCAACTTTATCATTGATTCTAATGGATTGCTCGAAAATAAAACAAGTTTAATGAAAGGAATTTATTGGATAAAAATTACAGTTGTTGATAATTTTAACAATCAAATATCTGCTGATATGCGTATTCTTGTACATGTTTCCTTTTTAAGTGTAACCATTGACACTAATGCTACACATGTTGAATTGTATGAATTTATTAACTTTTCATGTTCGATATTAGATCATTATCCCCCATGCTCTTTTCATTGGTGGTTTGATGATGGTAATGAAAGTTATGAAGAAAATCCAATTCATTCATTCTCTGAAGAAGGGATATATAATGTCACTATAAGTATTACAGATGATTTGGGTATCTCTGGAACTCATTACATATTAATAACTGTAAGCGATACAGCAAATAACCCAGATATTCCTGGAATTCCTGGATATAGCCTCTTATTCCCCGTTTTTGCTTTAGCTCTAGCAGCCTTAATAGTATCTTCAAAGAAAAAATTAAAAATCTAATTTTTTTATTTTTATTTGATTTTATTCCGACAAAATATCTTTTGTTTAGATATATTTCATCAATTAGAAAATATAGATATCATTAATTTATTGAAATAGAAAAACAGCTTAGTTCTTTTTTCTAAAGTAAAAATTTCTAATTGAATAATAATACTTAAATTTACGATACGCTTAATTTTAGATTAGTTGACATTCTTGTAAATATATTGTGATTATTATAATACCATTCAGTTTTCAACAAAGCAAGATAATTTTACATTTAAAAAGCTATATGAAGGTATTTTGAATTGAGTATTTAGAAGAACTAGGATCTCCGATCTATTAATGTTGTATTTCTAAATAGATTTCAAAATTGAAAAATTTCCAAGAAAAATGCAAAAACGGGTATTGAAAAGATTTCCTCTAACTTGTTCTAAAATTCAGCATAAATTTATTTAAATACGTGATAAAATGGAAATAGAAGGAGCTAAACAACTTTTTGAGATAGGGCAGTTCGAAGGTGTTCTTAATTCATTAGAAAAGATTAGAAATATTGAAGATTTGTCTGATTTAGAGGCTCTTGAATATAATTTACTAAAAAGTTCCGTCTATTTAAGGTTGAGATTAGATGAAAAGTGTTTAAGATTTGCCAAATTAGCCTATCATCAAGCTCAGAAATCAAAAAATACTTTCTTATCTATTGACGCCCTTCTTAATATTGCTTGGTCATTTTTTTGGTTAGGTAAACTTGAAAAAGCATTTGAATTAATCTTTGAGGTCGAAGAAAAAATTGAAAATATGGAAACTATTCAAGAATTAAAATTTGAAAGAAGAAAGGGATTTTTATTCTTCATTAAGGCAGTTGGGAGTTGGTTTCAAGCTGAACCAGAAGGATTTAAATATGCGAAAAAAAGCGTATCTATCCGTAGGAAGCTTGGAATAAAGCATGAAATAGTTGAGTCTCTTAGCATTCTCGGAGGATTAAGTACCTATTTCAAAGAAGATTTAGATGCTTCATTGGCGATTTTAGACGAATGCCATAATCTCGCTCTTGAAATAAATCATCCATGGGCAAAAACATTTAATCAAAAGAATTATGGAGATATTTATCACTTTAAAGGCGATTTAAAAAAAGCTTTAAATTATTATAAAAAAGGAGTCAAAGATTTTATAGAAAAAGATAATCCACTTCCTGCTGTAAGCACAATGGGACTAGTGGGAAAAGTTTATAGAGAAATGGGTGACATTGATCAATGTTGTAATTATCTCCTTCGTAGCTACGATATATCAAAAATAACTAATAATGATTGGTTAAAAAGCAGAATTATTACTGATCTAATAGAAATCCTAGTTCTCAGAGGAAATATTCAAAAGGCAGAAAAATATCTAGAAAAATTAGAGGATATTAATAATCGAGAAGGTGATAACACGCGTATCAAAAATTCATATCTAATTTCTAAAGCCCTAATTTTAAAATCTTATAAACGATTCCAATCACACGCGAAAGCGCAAAAAATCTTTCATTCCATCATTCGAGATAAAACCTCAGAAAATGAGATACTCATCACAGCTTTATTAAATCAATGTGAGCTTTTATTAGATGAACTTAATTTGACAAAAAAAGCTGATATAATCGATGAAATTGATCTATTAGTTGAAGAACTTTTAAAGTGGGCAGATAGTTTTAAATCATATTGGATTTTATCCGAAACTTTGGTTCTACAAGCAAGACTGGCATTATTGAAATTTAAATTAACTAATGCTAGGAGATTATTAACAAAAGCTCAAAAAATGGCTGAAAAGTACCAGATGTATTGGCTAGCAGCTAAAATCTCTCATGAGCATGATTCATTACTACAGAAATTGGGCTTATGGAAAGATTTAGAGGTTTCAGAGTCTAGTATCGCCGAACGTATAAATTATAGTAATTTAAGTGAACAACTCTCATATATGATTCAAAAAACCAGAATCAAACTCCCCGAAATAAAAAATGAGAACCCAATTATGATTCTAATAATTTCAGAGGGTGGAAATCCAATTTTTACTCATCTATTTGTTAATAAAACTGCATTAGAATCCCATATTTTAGGAAGTTTTTTAGCTACATTTGATTATTTCACTAAAGAATTGTTTTCTGAAGGACTTGATAGAGCTATTTTTGGAGATTATACTCTCATTATGAATTTTATCTCTCCTTTCTATATAGCCTATCTCTTTAAAGGGGAGTCATATTTTGCTGTTCAAAGAATGAGAAAGTTTACTAAAGAATTAGATAAAAATAATAATATTTGGAAAAGCTTGTTAAAACATCATCAAAAGAATAAAACTGTCAAATTGGGAGATATAGCTCATTTAGATTCAATATTGAAAAATATATTTTCGAGCAATTCAGCTTATATAAATAACTTAAAATGAAGCTTTAATAAATCTCTAAACGAATAAGTAAGAATTTTAAAATCGCAGGTGAAATAAGCAGAAAATGAAATATTTTTTAAAATCACAAGAAATTAGACAAGCTAAGAAATTATTTGAGGAAGGGAATTTTGAGAGATTGTATATTTTACTTCAACAAATTAAAGATTTAGAACGCTTTAATGATTTAGAAAAACTCGAGTATCATCTCCTTAAAAGTTCTGTTCACTTTCGCTACAGACAAGATAGTAAGTGTATAGAACATGCCGAAATTGCCTTTCAATTGAGTCAGAAATTAGAATATAAGCTTTATTCAATAGATGCCCTTCTGAATAAAGCTTGGGCTGTTCTTTGGTTAGGGAACTTTTCTTTAGCCAATGAATTGACTTTAGAAGCAGAAAAAGTTTTAGAAAATCTGAAAGAATGTGAAACATTTGAAATTGAAAGAAGAAAAGCCTTCATATTTTTTATGAAAGCAAGTTGTTCTTGGTTTCAAGCTAGTATTGATGGGTTAAGTTATATATCAAGAAGTTTGGAAATACGGAAGAAACTTGGTATAACCCATGAAATCGTAGAGGCAAATAGTTTACTTTGCGCTTATTATACGCACTTTAAAGATGACTTAGATTATGCCCTTCAATTATTAGATGACTCACAATCATTGGCTATTGAAATAAATCATCCTTGGATAGATACGTACAATTCAAAGAGTTATGGAGATATTTACTACATGAAAGGTGATTTAGAGAAAGCTTTAGAGTATTATAAAAAAGGCGTGTGCTTTTTTGAGGATCTGAATCATTTATTTCCAGCTATTATAACTATTAGTGAAATAGGAAATATTTATAGAGAGATGGGCGATATCAATCAGTGTTGTGACTATTTGAAATATAGTTATGATATTACAAAAAATATAAAAAATAAATGGGTGAAAAGTGAGGTACTTGCTAATTTAATAGATGTTTTAGTCATTAGAGGCGATATAAATAAAGCAAAGGATTATCTAAGAAAATTAAAAGAAATTTATAACGGACTACCCAATAATAAACGCATAGAACAATCTTATTTGATCTCTAAGGCTCTAATTTTAAAATCAAGTCCTAGATTTCAAACTCAAGCCAAAGCCCAAGAAATATTTACCCAAATAATTAAAGACGATAATATTAAAAATGAATATACTATCATTGCTATACTAAATCAATGTGATTTGTTATTGGAAGAGTTAAAAATAACAAATAGAGGAGAAATTATCGATGAGGTTAAGTCACTCATTAATAAATTATTAGAAGTGACCAAGAAACTAAAATCATATTGGACATTAGCTGAAGCTTTAGTGCTACAAGCTAAATTATCTTTACTTACTTTAGATTTAATAGAAGCAAGAACATTATTAACACGAGCTCAAAGGATTGCTAATAAATATCATATGCAACGATTAGCAATCAAAATCTCTAATGAACATGATGAATTACTTCAAAAATTAGATATATGGAAAAAATTGAAAAAATCCAAATCGACTTTAATAGAACGCTTCGAATTGACTGATTTAAACAATCATCTTTCAGCAATGATAAAAAAGCAAAGATATCAATTACCTAAGACTGTGAAAGAAGAACCTGTTCTGATTCTGATAATCTCAAACGGGGGAAATACTTTATTTTGTCATCAATTTGTAGAAGAAAAAGCATTAAATTCACATATATTAGGAGGTTTTTTAACCTCAATTGATTATTTTATTAAAGAAGTGTTTTCTGAAGATCTTGACAGAGCTATCTTTGGGGATTATACACTCTTAATGAATTCCGTAAACCCCTTCTTTATTGGATATATTTTTAAAGGAAAATCCTATAATGCTCTACAAAAGATAAATTCATTTTCTGAATACTTGAAAAAGGAAAACAATCTTTGGGCATATCTGATGCAAAACTATGCTATGAATAAAATAATTCACATTGAAGATAATTCTTTACTTATGAATGCAATTAAAAGTGTATTTTTAGATGAGACTTTTCCATAGAATTTAGTAAAGTTATTTATTTTGCGGGTTTTTTTTTCGACAGAATAATATAAGACTTATATTAGCTGACATATTATTAAATCATACCTAAATATCCTTTAATTTTTCTCATATAATTTTATGTCCCATTCTGATGAATTTGTTTATAAGATAACTATTATTGGAGATGGTGGGGTAGGCAAAACGTCTCTCATTAAACGTTATACGAAAGACACCTTTCAGAAAGATTATGTTAAAACTATTGGAGCCCAGTTTTCTAGATTTAATAAAAAAATAGATGGCGATGAAGTTCATTTAATTTTTTGGGATATAGCTGGACAAGATTTTCTATTTTTGCATCCTCTTTTCTATAAAGAATCTAAAGCATGCATTATCGTTTTTAGTCTTGAAGAAAATGATTTGGGGAAAGAGAGCTTTAATCATATTAAAGATTGGAATAAAGAATTGAAAAAATACTGCGGAGATATCCCGGTTGTATTGTTTGCTAATAAAGTTGATCTTGTTGATGAAAATGACATAGACTTTGGAGCAATTGAAGAAATTATCAGTAACCACGAGTTTATAAATTATTTTTTAACGTCCGCGAAGACTGGTGAATATGTTTATGAGGCATTTAATATGATTATTGAATTGCTATATAAGGAGAATAAAACAAACCCTTTAAAATAAGAGGAGATATCTATGAAGATTGTTGTTTTTGCCCCTCATCCAGACGATGAGATTTTCGGATGTGGAGGGAGCATATTGAAATGGCTTGAAGAAGGACACGATGTCCACCTAATCTATGTGACTGATAATAGGGCCTTGATTGAATGGGGGATTAAAGAAAACCAACTCCTTGAAGAATGTGCCCAAAAATATATGGACCTAAGCAAGGATGAAATTGCTGAAATCGCTCTCAAAGAAGCGGAGAAGGTCTCAAAGGCGTTTGGGTTTGAAAAGGATAATGTTTACTATTTTAAAATACATGATCAAGACGCGGAAAATAATATAGAATTGGGTATAGAATTAGCATCCGATATAATCGCAAATACAGAACGGATTGTAATACCGAGCGATCATAATAACCATAACGACCACCAAGCTACGCATACAATGGCCAAGGAAGCTGCGAAGGCTGTATCTCTAAATAACGCTGAATTTTATGTTTATGCCCTTTATAATGTATTGAAAGCACCAAAAGAAAAACAAATAAAAATTAAAGTAGCTGAATATCAAGACAGAATTTATGAATTAATGAAAGGGTATAAAACTCAATTATGTTTAAAAGATACGAGGATGGGGTGGAAAACCTTTAAAAGGAGGAGATCAGAGCGCTTTGGGGTGTTTAATTTTGATGATATGGATAAATATGAGAATTTTTAAAAGGATATTAACCTTATTGTAATTCTGTGCCACAACTGCGACATTTCTTTGCATCTGGAGGGTTTGCTTGTCCACATGCAAAACAAATTACATTTCCATCTTGATCTTTCTTTTCAAGCTTAATATCTTCATTATTTTGCGATGAATTCCCTTTATTTTTCTCTCCGCTCATTTCTGGTTTGAATGTACTCATATCAACATTATCGCTCAGCCGTTTCTTCACTGATTCCTCATCAAAGGGAGTAAGCACATCAAAATTTTCAGAAGTTTTTAACTCTCGGAATCCTTCTGGCATATCTTTAAATTGTGAATCCCAAGAATTATTTTTATTTGAATTATCTTGTTTTTTGGGTTTTTTTGGTTTTTTCATAGTCATCTGATCGTGTTGTTCTTGCTTTTCTCTCTTTGTATTATGAGACTCTTGAGAGCCTTGTTCAGATGATTCTTGAGGTATTTTCTTAGGTGTTTTTGGCAATGACTCTGATAGGGCTTGATCCATTTTTTCCCTTGTTTCGGCATCTATTTCTGGTTTCTCTGTCCTCACTTTCCTTTGCTTTGGTTGGTTTTTTATATCTTTTAATTCTTTTATATGCTGCAAGATGCCCTCTGTTCTATTCATCAACATCCTTCGATATGAAGTAGAAAAATTGGGGTTTTTAGAAGCTCTCAATGCTAATTCAGAAACTTTTACCCAACCTTCTATGGCACCATCAATATTATTATGATTTTCCGCTAATTTTGCTTTATTGATTAAGCTCGTGAGTGCTTTATTCAATTGTGAGACATTCATAGAATTTTACCACTTTTTCTATCTATTAAACACAAATAAACTCACCTATATAAAACTTGTATAGACTCTTTTTTGATTAAATTATCAGAATATCTATTTGATATCAGCTTCAGGTTTAGAAAACTTTTTTAGTATAAGATCTATAATTTTTCCATTTAGGACCCACGCAGTATTGAAGATAAAGAAAAATTAGAAGTAAGAGATCCAACATTCAACTTAATTTATAGGTACTATTATTCATGAA
>SHMW01000062.1 GCA_008080735.1 Promethearchaeota archaeon | reverse complement strand
GATTCTTTGTAGGGAGTTTTGAATGCATATCATTAACATTTATTAGTATCTAACACCTCATTTTATATTAATAAAAAATTAGTCTAAATTTAAAAATAAAGAAAAGTGATTCTATGGCATTCGAAGATGTTGGATTCGAAGGTTTATTAAATGGAACGTCAGCATTAGGGGTATTGATAACTAGTGTATTAATTGGAGTATATATTTTGATAAAGGGAATTAGACTTAAAGCTAAGTTATTGCAATATGCAGGTATTATGATTATATTTATCGGTTTACTCTGGTTAGGACCATCAACTGATTTTTTGATGCTTCTCTTTACCGGGGCGAATATTTCCCCTCAGGAAATTTATGCATATTTGAGTTATTTATGGGTTGCGCCTGCAATCTTTATTGCAATGCTTATCGGGACGGAATTAATAGCACCTAATAAAAAAAAAGCGATTCTGATCTTTATTGGTATAGTTGGTATTATTTTCGAAATTGGGTTGATATTTTTTCCATTTGAAGGACAAACGTTTGAATATGAGATAGGAGCAAAGAACATAATTGATACATCATTCAATCCATTATTTTTCTCGTTTTATGCATTAGCAATAATTCTTATCTTTGTAGTTATCTTTAATGGGTTCGGCTCAATTCAAAAAGCTCGAGAAAGTACGGGAATCTTGAGAAAAAAATTCATCTTTTTAGCCTTGGGATTTATTATCTTTCCGATAGCTGCTGTATTTGATACTCTAATTCCGCCAGGACCTGCACTCCCATTCGTGAGAATAACAGTAGTTATTACTGGAATTTTACTCTATCTAGGGCTAAAACCTTAAAATTCTAAAAAAACTAAATAAATCTCTTTCTTTTTTTATTTTCCGCTGCGCTTATATCTATACTAACTTAATGAGTATGGGGTTCTATTTATACATAATTTCAATAATATTATGATCTGTTTTAAAATCCTTTTAAAGAAGTACGAATAAAACTTATTAATCAAACAATCTTTTAACTAAAAAATAATAGATTATTCCAAAAATAGATTCATAAATTATTATAATCTAAAACAGAGTAGGAATTATGAGTGAAGACAATAAGTTCCAAAACTGGCTCAAGTCGAATAGTTTACGCGCATTGATATTCGATTTTGACGGAACTTTACTTGATATTAGCGAGCCGCTAGAACGCGCGCTCAAGGAAACCTTTGAAGAGTACAAATTAGATGTGGATTTCTCTCAAACGAAGAAAGAGATTGGATCAGTATTGGAGTCCGTTCAAGGTTATCCCCTTCCAAAGATAATCTTAGAGTCTCATGATATCTTTAAATTCATTCCCACATTGAGTCATCTTACATATTTTAAAAAATTGCGGATTGCGACAAAAATTTTTACTCGGTATCTTGAATATGAAAAAGATGCACCTTTACTTTCTGGGGCGAAAGATTTACTTAAAGAGCTCAATAATAAATATGATCTTTATGTGGTGTCGCATAATCAATCGAAAAATTTGAAACATCACAGAGAAGAGAAAAAATTAGGTGAATATTTTGAAGCAATCTATGGTGCTGATGACTTACCTGCTTTAAAACCCAATCCCGTTGCTTTACAACCAGTTTTAAGCCAATATTCTCCGCTCAATTCAAATGAATTCGTCATGATAGGAGATATGCCTACAGACGTAGAAGTTGCACAAGAAGCCGGTATTTGGTCAATCGCAATAGCCAGTGGAATTAGCAATAAAGAACTCTTAATTGATTATCGACCTGATGTGATTGTTGAATCTTTATATGAATTAATGGATATTTTTGGAATAAAATATGAAAAAGATACAGAATCTAAGGCTCAAGAATCCTTAGAAGTAAAAACATAAGGAGTTGATATTAATATGGTAACGAGTAAAAGCGAGTTAGAAAAAGAAGTAGATGAAATCAAGCAAAAAACTATTGGTGAATGGGAAGCTGAAGAGGGCTCAAAAGCAGAAGAGTTAAAATGGAAAAAGCCCCATCAAAATACCCTTTATAAAATCCTAAAATATAACCCAATCGATCCAATCAATGATTTTTATCATAAAATCATAGATATGCTAGAATTGACAGATAAAGAACAGCGCTTACAATGGTGGGCTGCGAATATCTATGTCAAATGGGCGATGAGAGCAATTTGGCGATATGAAGCAGTTTATGAAGATGGAGAGCTTTTCCCCGAATATGGTGGGGGGATTGTGGTAAGTAATCATGAGAGCCATCTTGACCCTTTCTTTGTCGGTGGAACATGTAACCATAAAATCAATTATATGAGCAAACCAGAGAATTTTAAAACTCCGATCGTTCGCACTCTATTTAAAAATCTCAGTGCTTTTTCTCTCGGAGAACGAGGAAATAAGGAAGATGTGAGAAAAGCATGGGAATATGCTAAAAAAAAGCTTGAAATGGGAGAATGGGTGGGAATTTTTCCTGAAGCCACCAGAAGTATGGATGGAAGCATAGGTGAATTTAAAACGGGTGCAGTACGTTTAGCAGTTGAAAATAATGTACCAATAGTTCCTGTTGCGATCTTGGGATCCGCAGATGCTTTGCCAAAAGGAAAACTTATTGGTAAACCAGTACAAGTTCGCTGTAGAGTTGGAAAACCTATCTATTATGATGAATATAAAGGACGCTTAACTCCAGAAATAGCAAGAAAATTATCAGATGAGCTTCAACAAAAGGTAATTGATTTAAAAGAGGGAAACGTAAATTTCTCGAAAAGAAGGATCAAACAAAAAACACCGTCAGAAGAATTATCTATTGGCTCACCAGAAGATACGAAAAAAACGGAAAAAGAAAAAGGTTTCAAATATTGGCTAAAATACCTTCAAAACTTTTTCCTACAATCAATTGATGATGCCTGGATAACCTTTCTAAAAACTTTAGATGAGTTTGGACTCCGATATGAATTTCAAAAATTAATACAACACGGACTTACTTATCCGGCTGTTAAGTTTATAGTCGATAATTTTGCGCCGATTAAAGTCATGGGATATGAAGAGAACGTTCCAAGTGAGGGCGGAGCAATTATTTGTTCAAACCATAACTCTGAATGGGATGTTATTATGAATGCTTATGCGCTTGAAATTTCAAAAAAGCGTATGCTTTGGCAGATGTCTAAACAATCATTATTCCAAATACCCATCGTGAACGCATGGGTACGTACTCATCATGCCTTTCCTTTAAAAAGAGGAGAAAGCGACATTCCTTGCTATAATTACGCTAAAGGATTATTAGAAGAAGATAAAATAGTAATGATATATCCCGAAGGGACAACTTCGAGTGGTGGTGGCGAGGTCCTTGAAGGTCATACTGGTGCTATGAGATTAGCGATCGAAGCAAAGGTACCCATAATTCCAGTTGGCATCACCGGCACTGAAAATACCTATCCTAAACACGCAAAATCCTTATATTTCGGTCACGGTCAGACGTTTAAAGCAGGCGAACCCTTTATGGAACATTCCAAGTACTTTGATAAACCCATGCCAGACTATGATGAATTAAAACGTCTTACCAATAATCTAATGGCTAGAATAAAAGATCTATTGGTCTATGATAAACCTAATGCATAATTATTGAGGCAAATATTATGAATACGGAAGCTGGGAAGAGCAGTCAAAAAAAGAAACCAAAGGTTGGGATACCACGCGCGCTCCATTATTATAGATATTTTCCCTTCTGGAAAAAAATATTGGAAGAACTCGGGGCAGAAATCGTTTTAAGTCCCCCCACTAATAAAAAAATTGTCACCGTTGGAGTACAGCATGGTTTTGGAGAATTATGTATTCCAATGAAGATATATTATGGCCATGTCATGCATTTGATCGAACACTATCCAGATCTGGACTTTATTTTTGTGCCACGATATGTCTCTGAAGTAAATGAAGCGTTTTTTTGTCCAAAATTCCTCTCTCTTCCGGATGTTGTAAAAATCTTACCAGATGTCCCCAAAATATTGCATTTTGAAGTGAATGTAAAAGAATTTCCTGTGAATATAGCTGCAATAGACCTCGGAAAACAATTAGGTGTAGGTCGTTCAAAATCCTTGGAGGCCTATGAACACGCCCGACAATATTTTCATAAATATAAAAAGTTTCTCAGAAAAGGAGCGCCCGTTAATCATGCCTTAAAATTAGTTCGCATGGGAAAGCCATTTAAATTACCTAAACGTCAAATTGATGGAGAACTTCGGTTATTATTGATTGGGCATGAATATAACTTATTTGACACCTATATTAATTTAGATTTCCAGAAAAAATTGAGGGAACGAGATGTAGAAGTTCTCACCAAAGAAAATCTGCCCGAATCAATTTATAATATCCCTGTTGTGGTCAATAAAAAATTAAAAAATTACTGGCGACACGAAGAAGAGATAATGCAAGTCTGTAGACATTTTATGACTAAAGGACGAGAGGAAATTGATGGGATCATATTTTTGATAAGCTTTGCGTGTGGACCCGATAGCATAATCTCAGAATTGATCATGAGAGATATGAAAGTAGTTGGAATTCCCTATCTCGCATTAATTATGGATGAACATAGCGGAGAAGCAGGAATGCTTACACGTATAGAATCTTTTGTCGAAATGATTAAACGTAAAAAGAAGAAATTAAAGGCTGAAGCTGAAATTCAGCAAGAAGAAAAGATCCAAGAGGCTAATATTTTTTAAATTTCTTACTACACTTTATATTTATCAATATAATCTATATTCATTTTTATTTTCTGGATTAATTTTATAGAAATTACAAAAATTATTTTTGTGGTTAGGTTATATACAAGATTGTCTAAATTATTATCGAAAAATATAAAAATTCATTTCTTTATCATTTAATTAATCTTTTTAGACAATGATTAGAGAACTTTCCATTCCTATATTGGATTATCTCTAGATCAAAAAAAATAGTGGGATCAAATGCCAATAATCTCCAATCAAGAGAATCATCTTATAGAGATTTTAAATTCTATTAGCGAATTGGTCTTTATACTTGATGAGACGGGATATATTATTTTCACAAATTCTATAATAAAAACTCAGCTAGGCTATACGGAAGAAGATTTGATTGGAAAAAAATTCTCAGAATTTGTTTATATAAAAAGTAAAGAAAGAGCAAATCAGATATTGGAGGAGATCATAAGAGCGAAAGAAAGATTCTTCTCTCTTCCTATTCGGAGCAGAGACAACACCAAAATCTTCATCGATATGTATATCTTCAGAGGAAGAAAGAAGGATCCAAATAATGTAATTTGCATTGGAAAAATAATTTCCCCAGAAAAAAGGGAATTAGATATAATCGGTGAAAGTGATAAGAAATTTAAACGTATGGCAGAAAATATCAATGAAGGATTAACTATAATAGAAGACGGGAAGATAGTATACCTCAATAATAGGGTATGCGAAATTTTTGGCTATCCAAAAAATGAATTAGAAAATCTAACAGGCATAGAACTCGCGGTTAAAGAGGAAAAAGAGCGATTACGAAAAATACAGAAAGAAGTGGATGCAAAAACAAGAGAAATAGAATCACTGAGATTTTGGATTCGACAAAAGGATGGAACAAAAAGGTATATACAAAATAAGTATTCTTATAGTCGCACTATAGATAATAAAAGGGATGTTTATGTCCTTACCTCTGATATTACGGAAAGAAAACAGATTGAAGATTCACTAAAAGAATCCGAAATTAAATATAGGATGTTGTTTGAGGGTGCTAATGACGGAATAATTATTATGAATCTAAATATGTTCTTGGAATGTAATGAACGAGCGGTCGAAATCTATGGTTGCTCAAACAAAAATGAGATAATTGGATATCCACCATGGAAATTTTCTCCGCAAATTCAACTTGATGGTCAAAACTCAAAAGAAAAGGCACTTAATTATCTTAAAAATGCTTTAAATGGCGAAAAACAGAGATTTTATTGGCTCCATACAAAAAAGGATGGAACTAAGTTTGATGCGGAAATTAGCCTAAGTAAGATAGAATTTAATGATAAAATGCTCATTCAAGCAATTGTCAGAGATGTCACGGAACAGAAACTGATTCAAGAAAAACTAAGATTAAATGAGAAATTTCTTCAAAGTGTTTTTAATGCTATTCGAGACTGCATATATATTCTTGACCCTAATTATAACCTTATTCGGGTTAATGCAGGATTTAAAGAATTATTTGAAATTACAGAAAATATTCAAGGAAATAAATGCTATAATGTTATTCAAAACAGAGATAGTCCATGTCCTTGGTGTCCAATTATTATAAAAAAGGATATGGGTAAAGGTGGAGGAAATATAGTTCCTCTGATAAAAAAGAATAACCAAGTTGGGTGGTTAGATCTTAGCATCTTCCCTCTGAAAGATAATATAGGGAATACAATTAATATGATCGGACATCTAAAGGATATTACTAAACGAGTGAATGCACAATTTAATTTAAAAGAATCAGAAGTGAAATATCGTTATGCATATCAGCGAGCGGAGTTTTATAAAGATTTATTCGCACATGATATCAATAATATCTTCCAAAATATTCTTTCTGCAAATGAATTAAATGAAATTTTTCTTCGCAATTCTAAGGTTTCTCATGATATACTCCAAAATTTTAAATTGATTGAAGATCAAATTTCTCGAGGCTCAAATCTCGTATCTAATGTTAGGAAATTATCTAAATTAGAAAAACAGACCTTCGAAAATCTCAAAAAAAATATTCTCACACCATTACGAATTGTTATAGAAGAAATTAAAAGACGCTTTTCATCTCATGAAATTAATATTAAACTCAATCCCTATAAGAATGAAATATTTGCTTACACAAACGAATATCTATATGATGTGTATCAAAATATCCTAGAAAATGCTATTATCCATAATAAAAACGATTTTATTGATATCCAAATCAAGGTATCTAAAATAGAAAAAATTGACACACACTATGTGGAGGTAATTTTTCTCGATAATGGAAGGGGTGTGAAAGATGAGATCAAAGAAAAGATATTTAGAAGAGGATATGATGAGGATGGAAAAATAGGAGGGACAGGGTTAGGTTTAACCTTAGTGGGAAAAATAGTTGAGAGCTTTCGTGGGAAAATCAGTGTAGAAGATAGAGTTAAAGGAGATTACTCACAAGGCTCAAAATTTATTCTCCTAATTCCCCAAAATCCATTTTAGATCATTTCAATATTCAATTCTAGTTTATAAATCCAGCTGCTTTTAGTGTATCAATGTTTTGTTCGATATTCCATTGTAATCCCATAATATTTGCTTCCGAAAATATTTCTGAATTAGGAATAAGCTCATCACGATATTTCCTTGTTATCTCTTTAATTGAGAGATTGTCGTTGTATGCCTCGATTAGAAGGTTTTTCGCTTCAAAGTAGAGATCTTCCATTTCATTAATAATCTTATTGAAATCCTCCTCCTTCCAAATTCCATAGTGAGCTAATGCAATAGCATCTAACTCATCACTCATATTACGTAATTTCTTATATGTCTTTAACAGACTCTTTTCATCAAAATCAGGTCCAAAAAGCACCGGGACAAATGTATTTTTATCGATTTTATCAATAATGGCATCACCCACGAATATTATCCGGTTTTTTAAATCCTGAATCCCGATTGAATCTTGCGTGTGCCCAAAAAATTCATGAATCTTTAATTTTAATCCGGCTAAATCGAGAACATCATTTTGTTTTAGCGGCACAACATTTTCAATCGGGTCTACTTGGTACCCAAAAAACTCGTTCATGCGTTCTGGGTTTTTTAATATATCAATCGCATTTTGATGTGCATAGACTTCGAGATCTGTATCCTTCATCAAGCGCTTCAATTTAGGTAATGCTTGGATATGATCCCAATGGGCGTGAGTTAACAGAATTTGGTGGATGGGGTAGAGATTAAAATTCTTAATTTTTTTCATAAGTCGTCGTGCGCTTAAAGATTCTCCTGTATCTAACATCAATCGCTTTCCTTCATTTTCAATAATATATATAGCACAGGTCTTTTCAGTTTTCATAAACTCCGCATCCAATATATACGCATTCTCGTTAAATTTACCTTCTTCTTTAATATGTACCACTTTAATTATCCCTCATAATTCAATAATTGCTGTTTATAGTTTGATAAGAGGATATATTTATAATTTCTGCTTTGAGAAAATTGACATAGATATTTATAATCTATATTCTAAAATCTTGATAATTTTAATTAATCCAATATTTCATTGTATAAAGGTAAAATATGATTAAGATAGTGAAGTGAAAGCATGAGTGAACTTATAAAATGTGATGTTTGTGGAGAGGAAATTCTAAGAGATGATAGTTTTACCCATGCGGGAAAAACTTTATGCGAAGATTGTTATATTGATGTGAAAATGGAACTTAAAGCGTGTGATCCTATGGGGGTAAGGTCTGCAAAGATTATAGAAGAAATGACGGGAAAATCAGGTGAGGAAAGCCTTACCAATGAGCAAAAGGAGATATATAACTATATTAAATCTCATGAGGGGGCAAAGAAAAATGAACTTGCTGATACCTTTGAGATGAATGAAAAAGAAATTGAAAATATCTTCGCAATCCTTCGACGGTTTGAATTGGTAAAAGCAGAAAAAAGGAACGAGGAAATTTATTTAGTCCCATTCAATTAATTCAATACCGTTTTTTTCTTTTCTTTTAAAAATAGATTAGGGTTCTAATATTAATAGATTTCGAGATAATTCCTTTCAATTTAAAAATAAAAAAATTAGTTAAATTGTAATTTATCACAAATCCACTTTGTTGAATTTCCAAATTGCTAAAAATAGGAAGAAAACCGTAAATATCCCCGTAGAAATGATTGGAATAATGGTAGAGGGAATTTCGCCGAGTATAATGCTTAAGATCACTGAATTACTTGGTTGATTTAAGAATAGAGTGAGGGGTAACACATGACTAGCATAAGGAATACTTTGAAAAAATTGTTGGGCGAAATTTAAGATCATCGGAGGGGCTGCCACACCACCTGGTGTATCCATAATCGTCCCTAATAATAGGGTGAATCCGATGAAAAATAAATGATATAGCGTTAAAATTGAGATCCCTGTGAAATATAGGATTGGTGATAACCACTCTCCTGAAAACACCGAAAATTCGAAATACCCGATCGTTCCAGGGATAATCGTTATACATACAAGTAGATTAATAGAATTTCCTAACCATTTTGCGAAAATAAAGGATTGGCGAGAAATTGGTTTAGATAAAAGCCATAGAATTGCTCCGGAACGTTGTTCCCCGACGATAGAATCTTGCATAACTAGTATTGTAGCAATTGGGGGGAAAAGGCCAATAAATATAAAAAAAATATTGAAAATTGCCACCATTTCCACCTCAGCCCCGCCTAAATAGGTGAGAGCACTTATACCATTACCAATACCAATCCATAATAAAGACATCCAGATCCAATCTTTACTTTTCCAAAAATCCCCTAATTCTACAAAAAGAATATTCTTAAATCTATTCCACCAATCATTTTCACTAACCGCAATCAATTGTTCATTCGAATTCATTTTCATCCTCCTTGATAACTTTCAGAAATATATCTTCTAATTCAAACTTTTGTTTGCGATATTCTGTAATCTTTATCGATTTATCCGATAATATCATACGAAGTAAATGTTCTTCTGCTTTTTCCTCACTATTTACATTTACCAGCCAAACATATTGATCTCTTTCTTGAGATATTTGTAAATTTATAATCCATGGTAGATCAATTAGTTTTTCCCTAATAGTTTCGGATGAATTTTTCGTCTTAATTACATAGACAACCCCTTCACTTCCAGCTAATAATTCCTGTATTGGTCCTTGAGCAACGAGTTTCCCCTTATTAAGAATCGCAACAGTATCACTTACTCTCTGTACATCATCTAAGATATGTGTGGAATAAAAAATAGTGGTATCTTCTCTCAATTTCGACATCAATTCTAGTACAGCATGACGGCCAATAGGATCTAATGAAGCTGTTGGCTCATCCAGGATAAGAAGATCGGGTTTATGGATAACAGATTGAGCTATCCCGAGTCTTTGTCTCTCTCCACCAGAATATCCCTTAATAGGACGATCTGCTTTTTCAGAAAGCTCCACAAGTTCTAAAACCTCTTCGATTCTTGAATCTATCGCTTCTTTAGACCCTGAAAAATAAAATTTGATCGAAAACTCAAGGATTTCTCGCGCTGTCATATTCTCATAAAAAAAGGGATTCTGGGGTAAATAGCCTACTCGTGAGCGAATTTTGATGCTGTCGCGGATAATATCATAATTAAATATGGTTGCATTGCCATTTGTTGGTGAAATCAATCCCAACAACAATTTTATCGTCGTTGTCTTCCCAGCACCATTCGGACCTAAAAAACCGAAGATAGAATTTTTTTTGACCTTTAGATTTAAATTGGATAAGGCTTGGATTTCCCCAAACTCTTTGTTTAAACCCTTTATTTCTATAATGATAGGACTATTTTGAATCATTTTTTTAAAATGTCATAAAAAAGTAAATCTAATTACAATAAATACTTAAAAAGGAACATTCTATAAAAAATTTAAAAAAAGATTCTGAAATGCTAAAAAAGACGAAATCAGGATTGTAAACAATAATACTCGTAATATTTTTATCGAATTGACTTCATTTTTAAGCTATTATTCAAAAATTTATTTAAATAAATCATATTAATTGTGATAAGCAGATTTCAGTTTCCAATTAATACCATAATTATTATCTAGACAACTTCAAGAAAATAAAATGAGTTCTCCTAAAGTCACGTTTCCACGCATGGGGACAAGCTGGGTGGCGTTTAAAACGCTGATTGAGACGCTTGGTGTAGAAGTAGTCCTTCCTGAGCCTGTAAATCGAAATCTTGTTAAGTTTGGAGTAAAACATAGCCCTGAATTTGTATGTTTTCCCTTCAAACCAACACTTGGGGAGCTAAAGAGTGCTTTAGATAAGGGCGCCGACACCATCATAATGGCGATTGATTGTGGACCATGCCGATTTGGATTTTACGCCAGTGTTCAAGAACGGATATTGAGAGATGTGGGATACAAAGATTTTCGATTAATACCCCTTGATCAAGCCGATTTACTGGATTTTGGTTGGGTAAAGGCACTCTTTAAAGTTACTCCGAATACCGGGCTCTTTCAATACTCAAAATTTATGAAAGCTGTTATCTTTTTCCTTAAAAAATGCAAGTATCTCGAAGATATCCACACAGCAGAGGGGATTTTCCGCGCCTATGAACGGAATCAAGGGGATACTACTGATCTGGTGGAAAAGTTGCTTCATAAACTTGATGAGACCAACAATCTGAAAGGTTTACGAAACTTCAAAAGTGTTATAAAACAAGATTTCAATCAATTGGATATTGATAAGTCTCGCAATCCATTAAAGGTCGGTATCGCGGGAGAAATATATATCACCTTAGAACCCTACGTGAATCTTGATATTCGGCGGAAACTGGGCGAGATGGGAGTGGAATTGTATCAGAGCTTAAGCTTGTACGATTGGATCACCCATAAATTACACGTGAATTTTCATCGCAAATGGCTTGAGCATTTAGCAGAACCGTATTGCCCAATGGATATCGGCGGGGAATGCGTATGGGTTATTGGACAATACATCCATAATGCACGAGCGGGCTTGGATGGGTTTGTCCATCAATATCCCTTCACGTGCATGCCAGAGGTCACAGCACGTACGTTAATCACGAATCATTTAAAAAAGGAGTATGATCTCCCTATAATTTACTTTTCATTTGATGAACAGAGCGGGATAGAGGGTTTCAGGACTAGACTGGAAGCATTTGTTGATTTAATGAATTCCAGACGTAAAAAGCGGATTCAAGACAAGAAAGCAGAAGACAAGTTCCATGGCATAAAAAATCTCTACGATCAGCTTGGAAATAATTTCTATAATGAATGCGTGAATTTAATCGAAGCTAAATAACTTCAATTTATTCTAATAGAGATCTTATCATATCATTACTAAATTTTTAGACGGTCAGTTATGCCCTTAAGAAGAATATTAAAAATTTTGTCAACATTTATACCTGTTTTGCCAGAGCATTCTAAAAAATCAAAAATTCTACTTGTACTAAAAACTTCAATTGCCCTATTTTGCGATACTTTCCTTTTTTCCTCCAAATCCAATTTCGAACCAACCACTACTACAATAGGAAAAGGGCTGATATTTATCACTGCGTTTTCAAAGAGTTGATAATATTCTTTTAATTTGAGAACAGAATTTTCATTTGTAATATCATACATCAGAATCGCTCCCGAACACCCTCGAGCATAGGTAGGCAGTAAAAATTCAAATTGACTGCTTCCCGCGAGATCCCATATCTGAAGAAGGATTCGCTTCTCATCGTAAGTTACATGCCGAATGCTTAGATTAACTCCCATTAGACGTTGGACGGTTTCATCGAAATTATGCCCGATAAACCTACGGAGGAGCTCCGTTTTTCCAACTCCATTATCTCCTATTATTAAAAGTTTAAAAGTCGCATCAATAGTTATTCTTACACCACATACTTGATAATTCCGGTTCCGCTGGAATAATGTAAAAATATTCTCTATATTTAATAAAGATTTTTAGTTTATTTCAATAGGTATAAATAAAAGTAGCAATAGATAATTTTAAGAAAGAGAATAATAAAATATAAATAACTAAGAGAAAAAATTATTTTCTGATAGCTGGTAAAAACTGTGAATGAGTATTATTTCCCATTTCTATTTGTCGTACTTTTCATTGGGTATCAAATAACAGCATACCTTATTTATCAATATTACAAATTAAAAGATAAATCAATTGGATACAACAAAATCATCCTCGCTTACGCGCTTTTAGTATTCTTTGGGTTAACAGGTGTCTTTTTGCGAATGATAAGAGGATATATCCTTGAAATTGAAACAATGGCGAAGATTTTATGGGAAATAAGTCATATTCTCATTGTGCTTGCAGCTCTTTCTTTTTTAATTATTGTATCATTAAAAATATTCGATATAATAATAGATGTAAGGATACCTCGAATTTTAGTAATTATTACATTAATAATTTCTATACTTTTACTAATAACGGAATTAGATTTAATTGAATATATTTTAATCACCATTAGCATCATTCTTGGGGGAAGTTTTTTTACTTATTTCCATTACAAAGTAGCAAAAATGGCTCGCGGGAGATTAAAAAAAAGAATATTTCTTATTTTTATTGGAGAGATGATCGTTCTTAGTTCGGTAATACTTGGGGCTGAAGAGTTCATAGTATTTTATAGAGATTTTGGCAGATTTTTAGCTGAAATAATAAGCATACCCGTTATATTAGTTGGACTCCTATTTCTCTATTTTGGTAGCTATAACTTCCCTGTTTTATTAGAATTCTATTGGCAAGAAAATATCCTCAATTTATTCGTTATTAATAAAAATACTGAAAGGATTTTATATTCTTATAATTTCACTAAAAATATAGACAGGCCGGGAATTTTACCTGTTGGAGCTTTATCTGATGATGAGATAAAGGAAGTCCTCTTTTCTAAGGGAATCATTAATATTGAAAAAATTACATCTGATTTAATGGATAAAGAAGAGGAAGTAAAGAAAATTATACATGGAAAGATCAAATTTATAATTTCTCGGGGTGAAAACCAGTTTTCCGATTTGATATATTGCTTGATAGTATCAAAAGAACTGAAATCTATTGATTATTTTTTACATCAGATCAAAAAGAAATTCCAAAATAGATTTAACCCAATCCTAAATAATGAAGATCTTACATTTGAAGAGAAAAAAATGATAATACAAAGTTTTGATAACTCAATTATAGAACTGACTAATTAATCATATATAAAAAAATTATGATAATTCAATTTGTAATTGAAGGAGCTCTTAAGGATGTAATCATTGTTGTAGAGTGGATCACTTTTTTTCTTCTCATAGAGTTATCCTTTTTATTATGGAGAAAATTGAGAGAAAAGGAAAAAAAATTAGACCAATATGGTGATAGGGGTTTTTTGTTTTTATTTTTAGGATATAGTTTTATGTGGTTCTTTATAGTAATTGCAGATCATTACATTTCTTCACCTTCGAAAGGAACTCTTATATTAACCACCGCATTTTCCATAGGGATATTTGGTGCCTTTTTGTTTATTTTTCTTACGGAGAGAAAAACCAACTTCTACAAAAAGTTTCTCTTTTCTTCGATTTATATTATCCTATTTCTAATTTTTATTATACTCAATTTTCTCGATTTTCAATCAGCCGCAACCTTTTCCACATTATTTTGGGTTCTATTCTTTATCTATATGGTTTTTTATATCAAAAGATTGAAGGGCAGTTATTATTTAGAAATTGAGAATAGGAGGTTTAAAACCGATTTAATTGAATTCTCAATCGGTATTCTTTTTGTTGCCATTGGTTATCAGCTAACGACAAGATTAGTTGTTTCCCAATTGAATTCATGCTTTCGTTTAATGGGGGATGTTTTTCAAATCATCGGGATCGTTCTCCTTTTTCTATTTTTCACCTCAATATCATCTCTTTCTGAATTGCATTGGAAAGAGAAAATAGAGTCGATTTTACTCGCTCATAAATCGGGATTGCTAATATATAACAAAAATATGAGTAGCGAAGAAAGTTATACAAAGCAATCTTTGAAATCAGGTGGAATTGTGGGGATTGAAATGATTTTGGATAATATTATTTCTGGGATGGATTATTCTATCATTCAAAGAGATAATAAAAACATTATTGTATATTCAGGTGATCATTTGTATGGAATTATCATAAGTGATGAAGTCCTCCGATTACACAAACTATTTCTCAGCAAATTAGTCTCTCGAATAGAAACATTATATGATCATATATTGTACGATTGGCGAGGAAATCTTAAAGTGTTTTCTCCAATAGAAGATATAGTAGATGATATGCTTAGCTAAAAAGCAACTCCCTCCCTTCAAATACATCATATCCCCAATTAATTTATTTTATTGATTTAATTTCGAAGTGATTTAGAATTCCTTTTTATTATTTCTTAAAAAATAATATTTTTGATAGTTTGAAACGAACGATGTCTTTTAAAAGGTAAGATGCGTTTTTTAATAAAAAGAGTATTTAAGTATACAAATCGATACATTTTGATATATATCCAAAAAGAATTGATAAATGAAATACAAGTCATTAAATATTAGGTAAGAAAGATGGTACAAGTTCAAGCATCAGATAAAATTCAATCCGACAATACCAAAGAGGACGCATTCCTTGGAATAGATGTTGGGAGCGTATCATGCAAATTTGTGTTAATGGATGTTGATGGCAATGTCTTAAGTCATGTATTTTTGCGAAATCAAGGATCTCCTATTGATTCTGTGAAAGTAGGGATCTCAAAACTTAGAGAGCATATTGAAAACGAAGAAAAATTGCAAAATTATACAATTCGGTCAGTTGGAACGACAGGATCAGCACGATATTTAACTAAAGCGGTAATTGGGGGCGATTTGGCAAAAACAGAGATTATCGCTCATGCTGTTGCCACCCAATCTATGTATCCAAAGGTACGAACAATCCTGGAAATTGGTGGACAAGATAGTAAGATCATTATTCTTCGGGATGGTATCATAGTGGATTTTGCTATGAATTCTGTTTGTGCGGCGGGCACTGGTTCTTTTCTCGATCATCAAGCAGCCCGACTAAATATTCCTATCGAAAAATTTGGAAATTATGCGGTTAAATCCAACAGTCCAGTTTCTATCGCTGGGCGATGCACGGTATTCGCAGAGTCCGATATGATTCATAAGCAAAATGCAGGACATTCTAAAGAAGATATTATTGCGGGACTCTGTGATTCATTAGTGAGAAATTACCTTAATAATCTTGCAAAAGGGAAAGATTTGGAAGAGCCCGTCGTTTTCCAAGGAGGGGTTTCTTTTAATGAAGGTATAGTTGAAGCCTTTCAACGACACTTAGGATATGAAGTCATTGTCCCAAAATATAATGTACTCATGGGCGCATTAGGGATGGCTATACTTGTTCGAGATTATTACTTGGATCATGGACATGAAACATCATTTAGAGGTCTTGATGTGACCGAAGTTGAATTTAAGACCTCTACTTTTCATTGTGGTGATTGTCCAAACAATTGTGAAATTGTACAGGTTCGGATGCCCGAAAAAGGCAACGAAATTGTCGCAAGATGGGGTTCGAGATGTGGAAAATGGGAAGTATTTTAACTTCATTATTTTAATAATTTTAGCATTTAACTCAATAGATTTTATTCCTTTTATGCATATTCAATTCAGAGATACATGAATTAGGAATTATTTAGCTCCTATATTATACATCACTAAAACTAACATATTAAAACTATGTTATACAAAAAGAATCCACACTTCTTAGTAGATAACCCTTATCCGTATTTTAAAAATTCATAATAATTTGAATGGTATTATAATATTTAAATACCTTAGAATCTTTAATAAAAAAAGTAATTATGAGTATTCATTCTGTACTCAATACCAATTCATTGAAAAAATGGAAGAATTAAAAGACTTTTTAAACCAGTTAAGAAATATTGGAGAGGAGTTTTTAGAAACGGCCCAACATCAAATGAAGTTATCAACCTTATTTGATATGTTTTCAGAGAAAGTGATTCCAACTATTGTTTCGGAGAAGGAATTAAAAGAATATTATGAAAAACGTATGGAAGAGGTAAATGAATTTATCTATAAATTGTAAAGTTAATTATGAGGAACGAAAATGACAGAAGTAGAAGAAAAAAAAAGTGATATGTTTAGTAAAATTGGTGGTCGAGAAAATTTTAATAAGGTCTTATACGGGCTGACCAATGGGATCACAGGACTTGCATTAGAAACTTTTGCAGGATTAAAGATAGAGGGAAAGGAAAAAATTCCCTTACACGACAAAGCTATTCTAACTACTATTAGTGATAATGTTCTTCGCGATATGATGGCAATCATTCAATTATCGGGTAGACAAATTCACTTTATGTTAGACCCAAAATTGATTCGGCACCAAGTTTATGGTCCAATATTAAAAACACTTGGAATGTTTCGAAGTACCGAAAGCAAAGACGATCAAGAACCGATTGATAATGTATTTGAATATCTAAATCAAAAAAATGATCTTGTAGCAATGACACCTCCATCTAAATTAGATGAGGAGACCCAAGTGAAAGCGATGGCTTCAATTATTAAATTTGCCATAGCGGGAGATGCCCCCATCATTCCAGTCGCGGTGGTAACAAGAAAAACTAAAATCTTTAATATGATTGATATAGATGGATTAGTTGTACGAGTCGGCAATCCTTTGAACATCGAAAAGAAATTAAATAGAGATAAATATAGAGATCAGAGATATGACCTCGCAGAAGGAATCATAAAAATAATCGATGCCTTAAAATTAAGAGAATAACAAAGTATAATAAATCAATGTGAGACATTATGGATAAAGAGCCAGAATACAGATTTAACAAATCTAATATTGATATTGCGAAACTGATAGAACAATTTAGAAACGAAAATCCTCTTGATTTCACAAAAGACGATGTAAAGGATCTCTTGAGCCAATTGGACATTGATACGGGATTAAGTGATATGGCACAAGATTCTGTGAAGAATCTTTTTGACCTTGGATTTGAAGCATTTAATAATTTGAATCTGGAAGTTATCTTGGATATGTTTGAGAAAGGGGCAGAAAAACAAAAGAAACAAGAAGAAAAGTTCGAATCCGAATAAGAACTTAGATATTTTCAATTTTATTATTGAAAATGCGAGAAAACTCATCCCTTAAGGGATAAGATGAATCGCATCGGAAATCAGCAATTCAACGCACCCTTGCCTTTTAAATTGGCGGACTCGTTCTCTCCTACAGTACACTTTAAATGAGATCCTACCAAATGCACTCTACATTACAGCTTACGGTCATAGGAAAGGTTTTCAACCCGAATAAGGGAAAGCTCTTGAAGCTTAACCGGGATTTAGACCTGTATGTAAAGTGCGTACGGTGGTATCTCGCTTTCAAGCCGCTTTCACTGGGAAGGCTCCATAAATACAAGACCGCTTACTCCATAAGGTGGCACACGAGATCGTGGAATACGCCACTCAGAGGAGAAATATTTAGATTCTTTTGTTCAAATTCTTATTTCAAGTTTTAATGATAAGTTTGCTGCAATATTTAAAGGATTGTCGTTTGATGGATCTTGTTTAATATTGAAAAATTTATTATTATTACAGAAAAATCAACTGGGCATATTAGAGGGTTGTTATCTAGCATTAATCCCCAAAAATACCGAATTTAATGTGGTTGGCACGCTCTCTCTGATGTATAGAGAATTACAAATTAAACAAAAAGTATTGGACGATCTGCAATGGAAAATATTACGAAAATATCTTAGTTTCTTCAAGAATTTGAGAGTAGGAATTATGTTAGAGGCGTTATCCGCTCATGAATTATTAGAAAATGAATTATATATTGATACTATTAGTATTAAAAAAGAATTTCGGGGATTGGGTCTTGGAACGAGATTATTGAACTATGCCGAAAACCAAGCGAGAGCTAAAAAATTTGATAAAATCTCGCTCTATGTCTCAAAAAGAAATATTAAGGCAATTAAACTTTATGAAAAGCTTGGATATCAAAAGATAAAGAAAAAAAAATCATGGTTATCGAAAAGTATCTTGAATATACCAATTTTCTTTAAAATGCTTAAAATTATCAAATAAAGATATTATGCATGAGGGAAAAGACCCTATGGGGCTCTCTTCGATATTCCATTATAGATGAATATATGAGATGGGATAAAAAGGGTATACTTGCTTGAGTTTAGTGATTTTTACACCGCCTTCATCCATGCCCTAAAGGACATGGTTTTCTGCGAGAAAAATGGTAAAAAACTAAAAGAAAAATAGGTAAAACTGATTTGTTGGTATTTGACTCAATATCGAGTCCGTGTAGATTGAATCCTTAATTTTGCTTTGGTTTGCTCATCTTTGTCTTGTAGGATGATGTATTTCGTCTTTTGTGGTAAATCAATTGTAATCTCTTGCTCGGCTATAACTTCATCTTTTATAAGGGGATCCTTTTCTCTCAATTCTACTTTTACCGTTATTGAAGAATCTTCTCCACGTCTGATTGTTTCGAATTGACTCCATACATTCATATCTGCTTTAGAAGTAAATGTTTGATTTTTTGCGAGTTTAATCTCACCAGAATGAGGAAATCTTGATTTAAACACATTTCCTGGCCCATCTGTTTTAAAATAAAACTCTCCAGTAAATCCGATATCTTCATCTGTAAGAGTTTTAAGTGAGATCAAGTCAATACTAACTTGGAAGCGTTCTTTTTCTTCACCTACATTATCTTGGTCAAAGTTTTCATCCTTCGCATGAGTCTTTTTTCCCTTTCGTATATATCGAACCATTTTGATTTCTCATCTAAAATTTATGTTATTAAAATATGTATAGTAAATTTACAAATAATTTATGTTATTAACTGAATATTATATACAAATCTGATTTTATAAAGTATTCTAAAAGACAATTCCGTGATAGTAAGAGAAATAATTTCTATTCAAATAGCTCGTGTATAATTTTTATTGCTCTTTCCTTGTTTTTAGGAAACGCAGCAATTTTAAATTTTACAAAAATACAATCTCCCCGCTCGATCAACTGAAATTGCTTTTTATTTAATAGGTTATATTTATCAAATCGTAGAAAGAAATTAAGATTCTCATCAAATCTACGCTCAGCTTGAGCTAAAATAATGTTTTTAGTCTGATCATGTAATTTCTTTACCATCTCTTTTAAGAAAGCATTAATATGCCTTTGTTTTGACAAAATCACCCGTAAAATTTTGATTCTTTCTTGATTAAACCCGATAGCATTTTCTTCAGTGAGATCTATTTCTTCCTCTTCCAGGTCAAATGGTATCAACTGAATAAATTTATTGCGAATATGTTTAATATCTTCGTCAGATTTCACAAACACTTCTATGATGAGAGTATGAGCAATCATAATTCAAAAGAGTAATAATTCACCCGTATAATTAGTTTATTTAAACAATAAGTCTGCATGATAAAATGAACCATATTTAATATTTCTAAACCATTTCAAAAATAGATTCAATATTTCTGATAATTCAAAATCAATTAGAGTGTCAATTCACCCGAAATTCGTTTTAAACCCTGTACCTCCCGCAGGATAAGTAAAATTTATTGCTTCTGTGGGACATATATACCAACATGAACTACATTCCATACATTTTTCTAAACTCTTGATTTTCGCTTTTCCATTTTTAAGTTCAAAACAATTAGCCAAACACACCTTTAAGCACGCAGCACATCCATTACATAAGTCTTTTTCAATTGAGATAAAATCTTCTGGTGCTGGAACCCAATGAACTCCCGGAAATTCTTTATATTTTTTTTCCATTTCTTTTTAACATTCTCCTATGTGAATAAATGGGGATGAGCATACTGAGTAAATCTGATTAATTTTTTACTAACTTTGTCTAATATTGGTTCTAAAAGCGCCATTAATTTTGAATAAATTGGTTCAATTGAGGGTAATATCTTTTTTACAAATGGATTAAGAAAATCTGATGAAGGTAGAATCCTTTTTATGCGTTTAAGAAACCAAATTGAACTTTTTACCATAAAATCCAGAAATGCAAGAAAAATCACAAAAAAGATTTCATGGCGTATATTTCTGTTTTTCCGAATCTTTTGCAAGCGAGTTTCAGAGATAAATAAACCATAATCGTTATAAAGATAGTTTTGAAAGTATCTAAAATACATCTTTATCCATTTTTTAACAATCGAAGGATCATTGCTAATTATTTCAGAGATTTGTTTTATAAGAGGTGATGTAAAATGTGTCAGAGCTCCCAAACCCCATCCCTCATGTACAAATGCTTCTAATTGCTTTTGATCATGACTTTTTTGTGCATATCGTAGATCATGGCGATTTCTTCCCGAAATAGACCATTGAATTATGGGATGAGATCGTATCTGTGCATCATAACGTTTCAGAAAAGATTTTGAACTATCTTTTTTCTTGATTGCAGCTATCGCAACCTTGGCTGCGATTTCTGCAGAAAACCATGCACTCGGTACTCCATCACATAATTCGGTACTTTCTAAACCTGCAGCATCCCCGATCAAAATCATTCCATCCGCGTAATTCGGCATAGCTCGTAATTCTTCATCTAAGCCCACAAATATTTCAAATCCTTGAAACATTTTCGCCCTCAAGTTCGCATGCGGTGTCACATAATTCTTCCAAAACGGCAATTTGGAGGTAATATTTTTATGATAAATTTGGAACAGTTTTCTAAGATTGGGAACTTTATTATCTTCCAAAACTAAGCATTGATCTTGGATAAAATGGATACTTTCCCTATATGGCCACACCATTAATCCGTTTCCGTATCCCAAAGGAGGTGCAACTTTTTGTTCGTCCCATCCCCAGCAAAATCGAACCGAATAACCAAAAATTTTATCCAGCAATTTTTTGGACATTGTATAGTCATAGGTGTCGGCCAGGGAAATCATCTCTGGAGGATATTTTTTGCGCACTCCCGCCTTCACCGCTAATAATCCTTGAGAGCCTTCAGCGTCAATAATGAGTTTGCAGTGAAATTTTTCCCCTTTATCTGTTATAATTCCAGATATTCTTCCATTTTCTTTAATTACATCAATAACAGTGGTGGAATTCAGAAATTTGACTCCAGATTTTACAGCTAAATTTGTTTCCCATTCACAAAAAGGTTGACAATAGGCATTGTATCCGAAAGCAATTATTGGGGAAAAAGGTTTTGGAACTTTTAATGAATCATCTATCGTAATTTCCTCTTTATCGATATTAAGAATGATGTAATTGATGATACCATCCGCGGGTCTTTCAATAGGGGGATTTCCATCACGTATAAAATCTGGCCCAAATAAGAACCCGTAGAAAGGAATAGTCAACCCAGAAATCACTTTTTCACCCGGTCTTTCCGCTCTCTCAACCAGAAGGACATCCAATCCTGCATCAGCACAGATTTTGGCAGCTACAGGACCTCCAAATCCTGCACCAATGACTATGATATCAAAGTAATTCTCCATTTTCCAAAAAGAACAATTATTTGTAAATAATATGTGCGATTTAGATATAAAAAGCTATATACATTTATAACTTAATAAATAGGTTTAACCAAAAAGTACGGAAATCTTGAAATTTAAGAAAAAATGGAATAAGAACGATTTAATGATCCTTCTCTAAGTTATATTCTGAATTCATTAGATCTTCAACTCTTCGTCGAACGGCATCAATTATAAACTCAGAATGCGATCGATAAGCTAAATTGTCCCTCTTTTTCATTATTTTTTTGACAGTTTGTACTAATTCTTCAGGGATTCTAACTGTTCTATACTCAACCATTATGATTCATTTAGAAGGTTTTTTTGAATAAGTATTAATTATTCATAGTCTATACTAGAGTGATATCCTTGTTTTTTATATTTAAGGGTGATGTATTGGAAAGAAATATAAATGAAAAATACCAAATTACAAGATATCTTTAATTAAATAGAGTATTCTTAAAAACTAGAGAATTTATCATATTCTATGAGCGATTTAAGAAGGTTTTTTCACTCTGGATTTTAATAATACTTCTACCCGACGTCGTACAGCATCAATAATGAATTCGGAATGGGACCTATATCCCAATTCTTTCCGATCATCCATAATTTTCAATATAGACTCGACGAGATCTTCCGGAATCCTTACAGTACGATATTTTTTCATAACCTAAATGTTATAATAATCTCTTTTTTTTAATAGTTGAGGCGATATATTTGGGTTACATATGCTTATTATATGCTCTATATCTTTTATTAAAAATGTTTAAACTTTAAAAATATGTTATCTATGAGCATCCTTGTATGAGCAATGGTGATATTTTTTTGATTTATATTTGACAGGGTTGTCAAATTACGACTTAATAATATAATAGATTTATAGGCATTTTAATAATTCTTTTGATCAGAATCGAGTGAATAATTCCATAATAATGAAAATTAAATTCGATTCTATTATGAGTATGGTACTAAAGACTTTATTTTTCCCCTTCAGAAGTATTTTGAGAAGTGGTTAAGAGTTTTTCTACTCGTCTCCTCGTCGCATCAATAATGAATTCACTATGACTTCTATATCCAAGCTCTTTTTTTTCCTCAATTATTTTTTTCACAGTTTTTACAAGCTCTTCTGGAAGTCTCACAGTTCGATATTGGGGCATATTGTATTAAATTCCGCTTTCCTTTTTAAGTATGATGCACCATAATTAACTCAATTATGGCATTATTAAAAAGATCAATGAAACTGAGTTAGTTATTCTATTTATACAAAAATTTCAAAAGAGGCATCTGAGAGGAGAAGATTTATAAATATTAATTCATATACGGACATAATTAGGACATATGTGACACAATTAGTATTTCAATCAAAAGTAAAAATTAGGGATTTCCACATCAAAAGATTTGAAGAATCATAATAAATTTGTTATTACAATTTATAAAGACTAGAATAATGCTAAATACTTCCGAAATTCTCTGGGATCAATTTCTTGATCCGTATAATAAAATTCCCATCCCGATAGCGATTTGGATCAGGTTTAGTGATGAGATTATATTAGTAGATGCAAACCAATATGCAGTTGATGTGACTGACGGTATTATTAAAGATATGTGTGGATGTTTCGCATCTGAAATGTATAAAAACCATATGACGTTAGTAAATTGCTTAAAAAGCTGCTTGGACAAGAAAAGACAAATATCAGAAGAAATCGAGATAAAAAGTTCAAATTCCGATAAGTTTGCAAAAATTAGAATCAAATTCCATTTTTGCTCTCCAAATATTGTGTATATGTTCTTTTATAATAAGGTTCCAGAATGGGTATGGAATGAATTTAGCTTAGTCGGGAATAAAGACAATTCAAAATCTTTAAAATTTAATCAAATCCAAAAATTAAAGCGTGCGATTATAGAAGGAAAAACATCTAAAGATATTGGATTAATTTATAGAGATTTGTTTATCCATGATATGAATAATATATTTTCGAATATCCAATCTTCCACCCATCTTTGCTCATATTTTCTCAAAGAAAAAAGTAGCTATGAAAAAGTTGGAGAATTTTGTGATCTAATCTTGGATCAAGTAAATCGAGGAAAAAAAGTAATTTCAAATGTATTTACATATTTGGAACTGGAAAAAGAATCCAAGACTCTTGAAAAAATAGACCTTTTGGAATATTTAACAACCTCAATTGAATATATCCATAAAACCTATTTAACCAGAGAAATAAAAATTGCCCTCAAAACTGAAAATGATACATGCTATGTGCTCGCTAATAATCTAATCGGAGCATTATTTGATAATGTATTAACGAATGCTATAAAATATAATGACCAAGAAGTCGTTAAAATTATTATAAGAGTAAGCAGGAAAATACAAAACGATAGGTATTATATCAAAGTCGAGTTTTTAGATAACGGGATTGGAATTCCGGATAAGAAAAAAAAGAATATCTTTAAAGTCAAAAGTCAGAAGGATCAAGCGCATACTGGGATGGGAATTGGATTATCGCTTGTTAAAAGAATTGTAACTATTCTTAACGGTGAGATTTGGGTGGAAAATAGGATCCAGAAAGATTATACCAAGGGATCAAATTTTGTCATATTAATTCCAGAATATGTACAGGATAAATAGAGAGCACCAAAGATATAGCTTCTAATAAGAAAGAAAAAATAATCTTAGATTTTAATTAATCTGAGTCATAACAGGCGTTTTTCAGTTTATCTACTAAACCCACGGATTCTAAGAAAACAAAAGTGTCATCATTCACAAAATCAAAAAACTCCTGCAGAGCAAGACGGACTAAATCTTTTATTTGTAAATCTAAAAGCTGTGCGATCTCCTCCAAAACTTTATATTCCCTTTTCCCAATCTGAATGGTAAATTTCTCCTCATTCATTTAAAATACCTATTTCCTTATGCCTAATTTTAAGTCTTTTTTTTATTTCTAGTTATACCTTTTTAAATGCCTAAATATAACATATAGAACGGCTTTAAAAGGTTTTTGTTTTTCGACAAAAATCAATGAAAGATTTTTATATATCTTAAAAAGTAAATGAAAATGTGTGAAAATACTTCATCTATATTTTAAAAATGGTGATAGAGCATTCAGAGAACTCCAATTAAAATTCTAATTGAGAATGAAGCCATTTTTTTATCTCTCATAATTAATTACAATGACTCCGATTAGAACAATAATCCCTCCAAGGATATTTAAGATTACTATTGTTTCTTCCCGTTGCAGCAAAAAAGAAAAGATAAGGGTTATGAACGGTTCGATGTATAAGAACGAGGCGGCTTTAAACGAGTCAATTTTATGCTGAGATTGTGTCCAGATGTAATATCCGATAATATGACACCCAAAACCTAAATACAAGCCGCTCAATATCAATATTGGATTTAGAGAATTTATTATTAAAATAGCAAATTGACCTGTAAATAGTACGAATAAGAATAATTCCACGGTACCGAAGTACGAGATGATTTCTAAAAATTTGATGGTACTTATTTTCTTAGTTATTTTTTTAGATATGATGGAATACACAGCCCAAAGTAGAGGAGTTAGCAATGCATAAAAATATCCTAAAAAGTTTGGGGTATTAGGATTTAGAGTTTGAATATCACCACCGGTTACTAATAAAAAACCCCCAATAGTTGCAACTGTAAATCCGACTAATTTCAATTTGTTAATTCGTTCATTAAAAACAACTAAAGCAAGGATCGCAATAATAACAGGTGCTAATAGACAAACAAATAATGCAGGCAAGGATGGTCCGATTATTTGTATAGCAGAATATTGTGTAAAAAAGAATAATGTTATGCCAGAAAAGCTTGCAATTATTATGTATAACCAATCTAATTTTGAAATAGAAGGGTCCACAATTCTCTCCTTCTCAATTTTAGATGAGTTCGATTTCATACGAGTATAAAGGCGGATACAAAAAAACACCAAGGATGAAATAATAAATCTATATAATGCTAATGAGAAAGGAGGGATAATATCTACTCCTATATCAACCATAATGAAGGATAAACACCAGAGTAAAATCATCAATGTTAGCTGAAGATATATTTTTCCCTTGGTTTCCATAATAAATACTTAAAGATCGAAATTTTAAAGTAAAATAATATTACCTTAATTAATTAAAAAGTGTAATTATTTGTTTTGGAATAACTCGTGAAAAGAATAGTATATAGTCTTCGATGCGGGGTAATTGGACTAAAGGAGTTTAGTGCAGAAATCTTTAGAGATTACTTAAAATCCCAGCTGAATGATCATCAATTCATTCCAGGACAATCTGTAAATGAGAGAGCATATGAGTTTTTCATCTTATATCGGGATTTGCCTTTTAAGATAGAGATAACGTTTTTTGAAAATGGGGATATGTTTTTAGAGAACAGAAGTCTACGAGATAACTATGATGTGATCTGCTTTCTAATCGAAGCGCAAACCACAGAATCTTCGGATAATTTGAAAACGGAATATAAACAAATTAAACAGGTGTTATCAAAAGATATAATGTACGTCCTTATAGGTTTTACGGGAGATTTAAATAGAATAGTAAACAGTGAAAGAGAACACCTAATTTCGATAGGAGAAGAGTTAGATTTTCTTTATGTTTTTTTGTTAGAATATCAAAAGCCAGACATATCCCAGATTTTTAAAAAGATTTTCCGCGATTTTACTTTTCAATTCAAGTTTTCCAGTCCAGAGCTTTTTGAGCGAGCTAAAGCATACGGCGAAAAAATGAGGGAAGAAAAAAATAAATTTTTTGAGTTAAATTAAAAATTCATTGCGAAATTTTATTCTTATGATTTTAGATATTTAAAGACAAAGAAAGAGAAATTGAGGTTTCTGTTCCTGACAAAAGACATAATTT
>SHMW01000061.1 GCA_008080735.1 Promethearchaeota archaeon | reverse complement strand
TTTAAAGTCTTTAGAACTTATATTTAAACTGAAACCAAATCTAATTAAAAATTGAAATTTATGATAGTGGATTTTAATGAGTGAAACTAAAAAATCATATACAAAAACAATCGAAGAGATTTCACAAGAATTAGAAGTGGATCCTTCTCAAGGACTCTCTGAGGAAGACTATCAAAATAGATTAGAGAAATACGGAGAGAATAAGCTTCAAGAAAAGCGAGAGGTTAGCTTTTTGAAGGTATTACTACACGAGATTTTTGAGCCGATGATACTCTTATTATTTGGTGTAGGCATCGTATATACGATATTCGGATTAGTCCTTGAAGGAGATCCTTTCGATGGAATTACAATCTTCGTGATTATCGCAATCTTAGTATTTGTGGAAATCTATAACGAATACAGAGCCAAAAAAACAATTGAATCACTGAAAGAATTGGCAGTGCCTGATGCAACTGTTTTACGAGACGGAAAAATCCAAGATATAAAACCAGAAAATCTCGTTTTGGGAGATATAGTATTCCTAAAGGTAGGGAACAGAGTACCCGCGGATTTAAGATTAACTGAAGCATATGGTCTTCAATTAGATGAATCGGCCCTAACGGGTGAATCAACTCCAGTTACCAAGAATGCTGAACATACTTTAGAGGGAAAGACTGATCTGCTGGAACGTGAGAATATGGCGTTTGCAGGGACAACGGTTACACGAGGAAAAGGTAAGGGTATCGTTGTAGCGACAGCAATGACCACCGAACTCGGGAAGATCGCTGGATTGACGGAAAGCATTAAAGAGCCAAAAACTCCGCTACAATTAGCTATGAAGCAATTATCGTTGTGGCTTGTGGGTGTTGCAGTCTTTTTTGCAGTATTGATACCGGTTGTAGGCATTTTACAGGGTAAAAATATCTTCGAGATGATATTAACGGGATTAAGTCTTTCTTTTGCCACAGTTCCAGAAGAATTACCCATCATTATCACAGTTGTATTAGCGTTAGGAGCATATTCTTTATCCAAGAATAATGCATTGGTAAAGTACTTGAAAACTGCTGAGACATTAGGAAGTGTCACTGTAATTGCAACTGATAAAACCGGTACACTTACGAAAAATGAGATGAGGCTTGCGAAAATATACGCTGATGGAGATACTATTGAGTTAGATGGCAAAGAATTATCCGAATGTCAAAGGCAAGTATTGGAAATTGGTGCTATGGTAAATGATGTGTTAATAGAGAAGGACGGAGATTTACTCTCCTATAAAGGAGATCCTATGGAGATCGCGTTGATTCATGCCGCAGAAGAGGCCAATATTTCTTATAAGGAATTATCTCAAAAATACAAGCTAACTCAAGAATTTACCTTTGATAACAAGCGTATGATGATGTCTCAGATTTATAAAGTGAATGGAAGTTATAACCTCTTTTTAAAAGGCGCGACAGAACAAATACTTAACAACGCTCAACAATTTATTTCAGATGGCTCTAAAAAAGATCTCACTGAAGACATAAAGGAAGAGATCCTCGCTAAAGTCAGAGATATGGCTGAAAATGGGTTAAGAGTATTAGGATTCGCCTTTAAAGAGCTTAATACCCCTGATATTTCTCAAGAGGAAGCAGAAAAAGACCTTATATTCTGCGGTATTGGAGGGTTTATTGATCCTCCGAGAGGAGAGGTAAAAGATGCAATTGAGGAATGTAAAAGCGCTGGAATTAGGGTTTTGATGATCACAGGAGATTATGAACAGACTGCTCAAGCTATTGGACAAGAGGTTGGAATTGACGCGAGAAAAGTACTTCTCGGTCGAGAAGTTGAGGAAATGGATAAGGACGGCTTGAAAGGTCGGGTGAATTATATCAATGTATTTGCAAGAGCCACTCCTGAACATAAACTCAAGATTGTAGAAGCACTTAAAGAAAACGGAGAGCAAGTCGCAGTAACAGGCGATGGAATAAACGATGCTCCAGCCTTAAAAAAAGCGGATATAGGTGTTGCGATGGGAAAAACTGGAACTGATGTTGCCAAAGAAACGGGAGATATGGTTTTATTAGACGATAATTTCGCGACTATCACTTATGCGGTCGAGCAAGGAAGGAAATTATATGATAATCTTAGAAAAGGCGTTAGATATTATCTTGCAGTAAAAATGGCTCTTATTGTTATATTTCTACTTCCTGTTCTTTTTGGAGTCCAATTACCATTTGCTCCAATTCAGATCATACTACTTGAACTCTTTATGGACTTAGCTGCATCTGCTACATTTGTCGTAGAACCCAGTGAGACCGATGTTATGAAATTACCACCCCGCGATCCCGAGGCCAAATTTATGGATAAAGAAATGAATTTGGGTATTCTGATGGGCGCGGTTAGTCTGATAGGAGCCGTATTAATCGTATATTTCATTGCCTTGGTGATACATCCCGACGAGGTTGCCAGAACGATTGCATTTGCAACATGGATGGTCTCTCATGTCTTATTAGCGTTTAATATGAGAACCATTAGAGATCCCTTGAAAAAGGTGGGATATCTCTCAAATAAAATGATGATTATCTGGGCAATAGGCGCGATTGGCGTGATGTTCCTTATCGTCTATATTCCACCGCTTCAGTCCGTATTGAATGTGACGGCAATAGGGTTTTTAGATTGGGTATTAATTTTTGGAATCTCAATTGCCTTTAGCTTCTGGATTGAAATAGCGAAAATTGTCTCTGAGAAGTATTTCTCAAAAAAATAATTATCTTCTCATCTTATTTTATTTTTCTTTCATTTTTTTATGTTTTTTCCATAAAAGGCTTAAATACAAAAGAACTTCTGTTGCTTTTTGCAAAGCAATTTTTGGTATATATTCCTTTTTAGAATGAAAGAGCATTCCACCAGTAAATAGGTTTGGGGTTGGTATTCCTTTTTTGCTTAAGTGTGCACCGTCAGTTCCTCCTCTAATGGAATGGATGATCGGATCTAACCCAGCCTTTTGAATTGCCTCTTTAGCAATTTTAATTACCTTAGAATCGCTCTCCAGATATTTTTTCATATTCTCATATTGATGTTCTACATCTATTTCAATTTTGAGCCCTTCATATTTTCTCTCATATAAAGTTTTTAGAATTTCGAGATATTTAAATCGCTCTGAATTCTTCTCCTCTTCGAAATCTCGTAATAGGAGAGTTGCTTTTGATTTTTCTGGCGTTCCTTTAAGAGATATAAGATGATAAAATCCTTCTCTTCCTTCGGTATTTCGTGGAGTTTCAAATTCCGGCAGATCACTAATGAACTGCGCTGCTATATGAATCGAATTTATCATCAATCCTTTTGCATAACCCGGATGAACGTTCAATCCCTTAAAAATTATATTGACCTTCCACGCATCAAAACATTCAAATTCCAATTCACCTATTCTAGAACCATCGACAGTATAGCAAATGCGGGGTAATTTGGAAATATCGATTTTTTCGGTACCTTTTCCTAACTCTTCATCAGGAAAAAAACAAATCACAATGGGACCATGTACTAATTGCGTGAATGTAGATAAAACATCACAGAGCGTCATTATCTCAGCTATTCCCGCCTTGTCATCCGCTCCAAGTAAAGTATCACCTTTTGAAGTAATGATATCTTCTCCCATATAGTCATTTAATGCTGGCGAATCTTCCAGAGAGAGAACCAAATTCTTATTTTTTTCAAAATTTATTACGCCTCCTTGGTAATTTGAATGTATTTTGGGTTTGACATCTTTTCCATTCACAGAAGGGGAGGTATCTAAATGAGCAATTAGTCCGATTTCTTGAGAACTTTCGTATCCCTTAGATGCACGCAATTGAGCATAAATATAACCATATTTATCATGGATGATGTTTTGCAATCCTAAAAGTTTAAGTTCTTCCACTAAAACCTTTCCAAACTGAATTTGTTCTTGAGTGGATGGAAACGAGTTAGAATTATCATCAGATTGGGAATCTATTTGAACATATTTAAGAAATCTCTTAACCACTCCCTCGAGAATATATTCCTTAATTTGACTTGTAAGTTCCATTTCTAATATTTAAGAATTGGTCAGCGTCCAATAAATTTTGGATCGCGTTTTTCTTGAAACGATTTCATTCCCTCTCCAAAATCCTTTGATGCGATATTCTTACAATACAGTTTGAATTCATTTTGTAGGGAGGGAAAGAAATCATTTCGCAGAGAATAATTTAACATTGCTTTATTATATCCTAAACATTTTGTGGCCAATGTTGCTATATCTTGAATAAATTCGGTTGATTTTGTTCCGAACTCGTTTTCTGGAAAGTATTGTGTAATCAGACCGATTTCATAAGCTTTCTTAGCATCTAAATGCCTCCCCGTTAAGACCAATTCTGTAGCTCTCCCAAATCCTATAATTCGAGGAAGTAGCCAGCTTCCTCCACTCATTACACATATGGCCCGCGATGCGCGATGATCCCCTATTTCCAAGTTATCTGCTGCGATTCTGAAATCACAAGCTAAAGCGAGGTCGAATCCAGCACCTAAACAATAACCCTCCAATAATGCGATTACGGGTTTTCGAATTTTTCTGATTAATCTCACCATCCTTTGATGTGGAAGTTGCGATCCGTCATCAAGGGGTTTGAACTTAACCCCCTCGGGTCCCATACTCTGTAAATCATCACCAGAACAAAAATTATTTCCCGCCCCTTGCACTGTAATGACCCTTATTTTCTTATTTTTCATGGACTTTTCTAATATCTCCACGATTTCCATAATTAATGGATAATTTAAGGCGTTTAATCTTTCAGGTCGGTTTAATTTAATTCTTATTATTCCTCCTCTGGAGCTTACTAAAATATATTTATAGTCATTAATTGATATAAAATTCAACTCCTACATTTGTTATACTAAAAAGGATTTGTTTTTATATAAGAAAAATTATTCTTTCAAAGATATCATTAAAATACTAGGAAAAAAGAAAAAGAAAAAATTACAAAATTACCAAATTTGGAATTTCTCATCTAAATTAAGGCCAAATACAACGAGGTAAGGTATTAGTAAGTCGATTGCGCCTTGCCATAAATTTATAAGCGGAGCACCTACCAAAATCGCCGTAATTCCAGTTACATCAGGTAACCCTAGGAATTCTAGTGTGATTCCATTAAGTTCAGATGAATATAATGTTGTAAACACAAGCACATTAAGAATTACCATAACAAAAATTCTCAATATTAGTCCTAAAGCTCCAAATATCACATAATTTCTTGGTCTTTTTAATTTTTTGCTGCTTCTTACAACCGCTTTCCTTTTATATAGCTCTAATGCAATAATCGCAACTAACATAGTTGATAAAGTCGCAGCAGCTTTCATAGAAGGTCCAACCCAAGTGGTTGGATCGAATGGCATTAATCCAACCGTACCTATTAAGGTGGTAAAAATACCCGCTCTAACACCGAATAATAGAAATGCAGTAATCCAAATAATTGAAATTGGATCTACTATTGCTATAAACCAACCCGCAATTCTGGGGATGGATGGCGCTAATAAAGCTCCAATTATGATTGAAAGTGCCCCAAATATTGCTGATCCTGCTACTTCCAAGGTTCTAGCGGCTTTCTCTGAAATTATTGCTTCTTTTTCCTCCTCATCATTTCCCAAATCCATAATAGATTTTGATTCTTCCGTCATGTTTTGAATAGATTTATTTGTTTAAAATGGATAAAAATGCAATTCATATATAATTGATGAGTAATATAGATAATATAATATGTATTAATAGCATCATCTTTTAGGGATTTATGACATCAAATAAAATAAATATCTGAAATATTCAACCGAATAGGGATCCAATTTATTTAGAAAGGTTTTTCAGAAGAATTGAATCGATTATTTAATATTATCAACTACTCATTAATGAGTAATTTATGAAGTTCATTTCAAGATATTTTTCTCTCTGGCGGTAAGATCCAACCAATCACTAATATCTTTCAAATCTCGTCTAGATAGTCCCGCTAATACCTTTAAAAACGGAATAAAATCTCGAATCGCCTCAGTTTGGGAGATTTCATATTCTTGTCGTATTTTTTGGTATAAGCTCCGTTCTGAGGCATTTACAGACATCCCCCCCGAAGAACTATAGCGCGGAAAGCTCACAGGTCTAAATCCTGTTGAATGACTCTTTTTTTGCGTAAGGACGACTCCACCTGCGAATAAATCATAAAAATACGGCAACAACGACCATTCCATATTTCGACGAATTCTGCCAAATACCTCATCTGCAACCGCTAAATTTTCATATGCTTCTTTCAATTCATCCTTGTAGGTAATGAAGGAAGGAATATTTTGATTGACCCATTTATATAAAAAGTTATAATCCACATCTGATTTGTCTGTAAGAGCTCGGGCCTCATTCAAAGAATGGACTTTCTGGAACAAATCACGAATCAGTCCAAAAATCTCTTCTGTGGAATCTCTGTGTAGCGAGTCAATCATATCCTTTTTTTCCTCTGTAGCTATTCCCTCCCCCTTACTTAATGCTTGAAGATCATTTATCACGCCTCGCAGATCTCCCGCATTTTTATCAATAATAAGCTCTAAATCTCCTTCGGTTATATTTGTGATTTTTTCATTTTTGATTATCTTACTCACGATTTTAAGAACTTCTTCTTTCGGAAGGGGATGGACTTCATAGCGAGGAATTAAATTATATAACGATTGAAGATTTGATTTATAATCATTAGCGCACATTATAATAGGAAATTGTGTCTCCTTGACTAAATCAAGGATTGCAGGTACCGCCCCTCTATCTTTTGTCCCATAAATACCATCTATTTCATCCACAAGGAGTAATTTTTTCTTTTTTTCTGTGATAAAATCCATTATTCCACGGGATTTAGAAGTTTCCTTAAGTTTTGCTTCCAAACTCTCTCGAGTACGGGTATCTGAAGCGTTAGTCTCAATTACTTCCATATTCAGATCATTAGCAAGCGCATAGACTATTGAAGTTTTCCCTATTCCCGGTTTTCCCTCCAGTAAAACAGCAGCCTTCTCTGGGGGTAAACTCATTTCTTCCTTTTGCTGTTTTTCAGTAGCTGTTCTATTGAACGCCCGAATTTTCTTGTTTTTTTTATTTATCTTTTCAATTTCAGTGAAGAAGGATTTAACAAATTCAGTTAAGTGTTCTGCCAAATTTACCCTCTGTCTGCCCAATTTTGCAGAAGGAAGCGCCATATCTTTTATGGATTCTGGCCTATATTTCTCAACCCAAGGTTCTTTGGAACTTTCAGACAATTTTTTCACATCCCTTCAGTTAATTCGGCTAATTTTGTAATTAGTGCGGATATCTGAATGTCATCATCTAATCCTTCAAGCGCTCGAACATCCGCATCCGCAATCATATTAATTATTTTACTTTTTGTATATTGAGAAAATGGAAGTCTGTGAATTTCCTCTAATAGTTTCACAAAAAATTCGTGAGCGTTATATTTATATTCAGATGAAATTTCTCTGAAGAGTTCTCGAGCTTCTTTGAATTCATCAGTAAAAGTCTTTTTTAAGAGCTCTCTAATCTCTTGATTTCGAAATTTTTTCATATTATTATAAAGCACATTTAAATCTATCTTTTTACCCCTTGTGCTACTTAATTGGAGTAAATCTATTGCATTCGCTATTTTTCCTTCAGAAATTCTATATAAGAATTCTAATGTTCCTGATGCTAATTCAAGAGATTCTTTTTGTGCAATTGACTTAATGAGAGTTTCAAAATTTTCATATGTAATTTGAGGAATTAGGAATAGTTGACATCTAGAGATTATTGGATCAATTATTCCAGAGATCTTGGTGGTTATAAGTATCATCCTGCAATTTGAGCCATAGATTTCCATTAATCTCCTAAATCCTTGCTGATCTGAGCCAAGCACTTCAAAATTTTTAACCACGAGAATTTTAAAGGGAATATCACCAATCATTTTCAATTGGACAAAGGGTTTTATCTTTACTTGGATAAAAGCCGGAGTCGTTATTTTCTTCCCTGCCATACTCCCTATTCTATTAGTAGATACATAGGCTTCAGAACGTGCTTGATTTCTTTCGTCTTGACTTAAGGGAACATCCGCATAGACCAATTTAAAATTGGCATCATAATATCGCCCCAAAAATTCTTTAGCAAATAATCGGGCGATAGTGGTTTTTCCTATTCCTTCACTCCCCACAAATAAGAGGTGAGGAAAATTTCCTTTTTGAATGACTTCTTTCAATCTCGAAATCGTACTTTCTCGTCCTGCGATATCATCTAATACTTGCGGCTGATACTTAAGGCGCCAAATAGGGGAATCTTCTGACATTTTTTTTGTTTCTAACTCTTTTTTGAAGTATTTTTTATACCTTTTTTTTTGTAGCAATTTCTGCTAAGAGGGAAGTTAATTGAATCTCCTCATCTCCACCTTGACTAATATAATAATCAATATCTCCAAAATAGGAAATTAGTTCTGATTTTTCGATATTACCCATCTCATGTAAATCTGGAATTAGTTGCATCAATTGTCGGATAAAATTACGACTATCGAGATAATCTATTGAGGTAAAAATTTCTCTTGCTTTGAGAAAATGGCCATCCAGCAAAGCGGTTTTAAGGTTTATAAAGACAGCATTTTCTATAAAACCAGAAATTTTTAAGATTTCATCGATATTAAGGTCCTTTAATAATTCTAAGGAGACTGCCATCTGTAAGGTATTAATTGCTTTCCGTAAATCACCAGAAGAGATGAAATATAATGTATCAAAAAATTCTTTTTCTCTCTCTTTAGGAATGGAGAGATCTTCTTGTTGGGCTATATACTTGAGCTTTTCTACCACTTTTTCTTTTGGGAGACTTACAAATCTAAAGACTGCACATCTCGAAACGATTGGATCAATAATTTGGTTAATATAATTACACATTAAAATAAATTTCACGTTGGTAGGGGCACTCTCGATTATTCTTCTGAGTGTCTGCTGAACCGTTTTCGGGATATTATCTGCCTCATCCAATATAACTATTTTGAGCTCGTTTTCCGTGAGAATCATGTTTTGATTTACAAAATCGTTTAATTTTTCTCTGACAAATTTCATTCTTACCGTATCCGAGGCATTTAGCTCTAAGACATTTCTATAATATTTATCTTTTTTCAGTAGTTTATTCGCAATAATTAATGCGGTACTCGTTTTTCCTGTACCCGCAGGTCCTGCGAATATCATATGGGGCATATCAAATTTGTCTTTTACAAACGACTTTAAATTATTTACCGCAATATTTTGGCTGACTATCTCGTCAAAATCAGCTGGCCTGTATTTCTCAACCCAAACTTCTAAATCAATACTCATAAAAATGTAGATCCATTAGATGTAATTATTTATCTGGATAATCTTCTTCGAGGTCTAATTCGAGCACTTCATATTTTTTCTCGAAATTCATCCGTTCATATAGTTTTGCAGCGCGCTTTGCCTCTTCTCTAATATTCACTTTGACCTTCTCCACTTGGATTTTTTTAAGATGTCCGAGTGCTTGTTGTAAAAGCTGGTGACCAATCCCATGTCCTCGATAATCGTTTTTTAAGAAAAATTGTTTGATATATCCTTCAGACTTCCCAAAAGGATCGATTCGGAGTTCCGCGATAATCATTCCAACGACATCTCCGGTTCTCTCATCTGTTGCGATTAAAATTCCATGTCGTTGTAATGGATCAAATAATCGCCGTCTAATCCCCCAATCAAATCTTTTGGGCTCAAAATCTTGTCCTAATCCTTCCACTAATAGTTTCGTAAGCTCTTTTAATGCGTCTATTTGCTCTGGTGATGCGATTTCTACTTTGATATTATTTTTACTCATAATCCTTACAATAGCTTCGTTTTATCAATTAATGATATAATACAATTTAAGGTTTGCAATTAAAATTTTGTATTCTCTGGGTAAATAAATTGTGAATATATATCTTAAGTTTATTTTCTCTCCTTATAAATCTCTATGAATATTTCAAATATATGTGGTGTGCTATATTGTCTAAAATTGCGATAAAATTAGTCATAACCTATTCATCATAAATGGTGGAAAAGTAAAAAAAGGAAGAAAAAAATTATCGAGCCGATACGCCATCCCAGGCTTTCACTTCGGGGTCTACGTGCCCACAGACTGGACATTTTTGAGAGACTTCCCAAGTTTCCAATGCTGGATGAACACGGGTATAGAGATTTCCACATTCCTCACAGACTAAGAATTTTGCCCCGCAAGAATTGCACATTTTTAATTGTCCGTTTTCCACGAATCTGAATGTTCGATTGATGATGTTAGCGAAATGCTTAAATTCTCATCCATTCATCGTGGGCTATTCGAAATGAGTCTCCACCGCATTCTGAACAATGTTTACCATCAAATTCCTCTGCCATTTTATATCACTTCTTTCAATCACTAACACTTAATTTTCTGTAATTTCTGTTTTATAGAATTATTTCAAAATTTTAAGTTTATATAATTATTTTTGATTTAAACTAAATAATAAACCTATTTATGTTTTAGCAGAAATTCACAAAAAAGAGACTATGGTAATTCTGTCCTCATAAGAAAAAAGGGGAAAAAGTGAGCATAAAGAGATTCGTAATGATTATTTACATCTTCAATTTTTTAGTTTTATTCTTTTTTTCGTCCGGATTAACATCTTCCAATTCTTTAATTAACCGAACGACCTTGTCATCGGTTAAAGCTTCACTGAATTTCACTAACATCTCATAATCTCTGACAAATAGTCCTTTACGTTTCATAGGTTTGCCGTTCGATTTTAAGGGATTAATCTCTAAAAATAACATCGGAGGTCTGGTTTTGCTTCCCGGGACTTTTACGACAAATACTCCTGGAATAGGAGTTTCCATCTTTCCCCATTCTTCAGCATTTTCCAAATGCTCTTTTAACTGACCTTGAATATCAGACATTTTTTTAGCATACTCTCTATATATATTGTGTTACACAATGATATTGTGATATAGTTTAAATAATTTTTTCATTATTTTTTTAGAAAATGTTACTATATGGACGACAGTGAGGTAGGGATTGTTTTTGTCGCCCAATTCATCCAAAAATAGGTGTTTCTATTTCTGTCGGATTTCTTGGGGGCTATTTCCACTAAATACTTAAATATCACCTCGGTATATATCAATATAATAAATAATAAATTATCAGAATGGTGATATACAAATGAAATTGATAAGTGTTAACTTACCCGAGACATATTTGGAAATATTAGAAATTCTAGTGGCAGATGGTAAATTTCCCAACAGATCAGAAGCGATCCGAGTTGGAATTCGCGATTTAATAAAAACCGAATATCTCATTGAGGAGAGAATTAAAAGAAATTATGGTTCCATTACCGAGCCTGAACTCGAAACTGAACCCCAAGAAAATATTATGTTGTAATAATTTTTTATTTTTTATTTATCTACTTTCTTTCCAATCCTCTTAAGCGTTTCCGTCGTTCTTCCCTTCGCTTTGCTATTTCAGACTTTAAATCTTCAAGAGCTTCTTCATGTTTAGTGGTTTCTGCGATTTCATGACCCATTTCTTGTTTATAGAATATGATTTTTTCATCTAAAGCTGATATGATTCTCTTATCAGTATCGAGATTCTCGAGATTGAAACGCGCTTCATTCAACTCCGATATAGCTTTCATGTAATTTCTATTCTTAATTGAACGTTCTGCTCTATCTACAGCTTCATAACTAGAAATAAACCGGTCATTATCGATCAAGTTAGGTGCCATTGGGACAATCAAGGGAAGATTTGCTTGTTCTTTAATAACTTCTATAATGTTTTCAATTTCTTCTTGTACTTCTTTTTTCTCGACTTCTTTCAATTTTTCTTTCAAACTGATGAAAGCCTCATTGTATTTGTAATTCTTAATATGGATTTGTGCTAATTCTAACTTATCCATAACTTCCTCTTTCGGCTTAGATGCCCGCCGCATTTCAGCTAATCTCTTCCTTTTTTCCTCGATTTCTCTGCGTTTTTGCTCTTTTCTTTTTTTTTCCTCCTCGATTAACAACTCCTGTAATTCTTCCTCTTCTATTCTCCGTCTTTTTTGTGCCTGTTTTATCTTTTCGACGCGTTCTCTTTCCTTCTCGAGATTGACTAAAAGTTCGGAATTAATTCGAGAGACTTCTCGCTCCCAACCAACTTGGGTAAATAAGTCCCGAGCCTTTAAATATTTCTCTTGAGCCCTATCAAATTCTTCCTTCTCAACCAAGTCAGTACCCTCTTCCAATATTTTAAATGCTTTATCTGTTATTTCTTTTTCATTTCGCTTCTCTTCTTGAATGCGTAATATCTCTTTTCTTTTTTCTTCTTCTTCTAATTTTTTAATTCGATCCATTTCCTCAATTTTCTCTTCAATTTGCTCTTGAAGCTTCTTCTGTTTCTCTTTCTCCTTCATCAAAAATTTTTGTTCCTTTTCATATTCCCGCTTCTGTTTGAAGATTGAATTAATAGACTCCTCTACTAAATCTAAACCTGCATTCCAGTTAATATTTTTAAAAATCTCTTTAGTCTCTTTATAAAGTCTTATCGATTCCTCGAAATCTTTTTCCTCCAATGCATTTTTAGCTTTATCCATTAATTCAAAAGCTTGATCCTTTTTCTTCTCAAAGAATTCCTTTTCTCTTCGCTCTTTTTCGATGGTCTTTTCTTGAAGCTCTAAAATCTCTTGTTCTTCTTTGCGTGCCTCTTCGATTAATTTCTGCTGTTCTAATCGCTCTTGTTTTAGTCTTGCTAATCTTTGCTCCTCTTCCTTACGTAATTTTATATCTTCTTCTAACTTTTGCTGATAATAATTAATTGATTGATCCATTTTGTCTGCTTCGTTTATCCAACCAATTTCTTGAAAAATGTTTTTAGCCCTCTGATATAAATTAATAACTTTCTCATAGGGACATTCAATTTCTAAAACATTCCCATCTTGGATATCTTTATTATAATTTCTGGCTATTCCTAAAGCATTATCGATAATCTGAAAAGCTTCTTCCTTTTGTTGTTCAAATTTCTTTTGGGCTTGTTTTTCTCTTAGAATCGCTTCTTGTTGCTCCTTTAATAGCAATTCTTCTTCTTTTTGTGATTCTTCTATTAATTTCTGTTGTTCTAAAAGTTCTTGTTCTTTTCGTTCCCTTCTTTCTCTCTCTTTCCTTTTAAGCAATTTATCTTCTTCCAATTTTTTGGAATAGTAACTAATTGATTCATTAAGCTTTTTTGCTTCTCGCTCCCATCCAACGTGTTGAAATTTTTGTTTTGCATCTTTATATAAATGAATTACTTGCTCATAGGGTGGCTCATAATCCAATACATTTCCTTTTTCAATTTTTTTGTTATACTCTTTAGCCAAATTTTCAGCTTGAGTGATAATATCAAAAATTTGGTCATAGATCTCTTTTTCTCTCTGCCGTTGCGTCTGTACTTCCATATATGCTTTTTGCGTTTCTCCTTCAATATCAATTTGTTTATGCTCTATCGGAATTTCTATCTCCGCTTTCTGCTTTTGGAGTTCTCGTAATTCATCGTCTTTCTGTTTCTTTTCCATATAAAATGCAATAGTTTCATTCAAACGAGCAGCTTCATTTTCCCATCCTATCTCAACAAGTAAATCTTTGGCCTTTTCATAGAGATCTATCGCTTTTAGATACGGACTTTCATAATCGGCCAATTGTGGTTTTAATTTAGATTCATAAATTTTTACTAATTGTTCCGCCTCATCTATAAGACTCATTGCTTGGTTTAGTTTTTCTTCTTTCTTTTTCTTTTCTTCTAGTTCCGACTCATCAATAGTTTGGGTTGTCTTTTGAATGGGCTTTTGTATTTTATACATCTCCTCTATTCTTTTCTCTCTTTCCGCTTTTTGAGCCTCTACCCTCTTTAATTTCTCCACTCTCTGCGCTTTTTCTTTATACAGATTTATTTGGCTCAAATAAAGCTCTGCTTCTTTCAACCATCCTCGATCAATAAGTTGTTTTCTAATTTTTCTATAGATTTTGATTACGTTTGGATATTTATTCTCTATTTCAAAATTTCCTTTCTTCAATTCATTTTCATATTCTCTTGCTACTTTTTCAGCTCTATCAACCATCTTAGAAATCTCTGCTTGAAAATCTTCCACTTCTTCTTTTTTATTTCTCTCTTTTAGAAATTTTTCATCAGCAGATTTAACTGCCATAGGTTTCTTAACTTTTTTTTTTACTTCTTTGATTAATTCCTGATCACCTTTTCGAGATTCAATCCGTCGTAATTTTTTATCCTTTTCCAATTTATCTTTATAGAATTGAATCTGTTTGGCATATAAAGCACTTTCCTCATACCAACCATGTTCTTGTATTTTGTCTCTTAAATCCCGATATATTTCAATAATTTCTCGATAAGGACATTCTTGGGCAAAATTTCCTTTCATAAGATCAACTTCATATTCTCGTGCCATTTTTTCTGCTTGATCCACTTTAGTATCAATATAATTTTCTAGTTTCTTATCTTCTAACTCCGATTTAAGTTCCCCCTCTATTTCTTGGATTTGTTCTTCTTTTAATTTTTGGGGAGTAAGTTTGTGCATTTCCTCGATTTGTTTTTGTTTTTCCACCTTTTCAGCTTCGATTTCTCGTAATTTCTCTTCTTTTTTGAGTTTCTCTTGATAAATTTTAATTTGATTTATATAGATTTCTGCTTGAGCCTTCCATCCTTTATTTAGGAGTTTTTTATATACTGTCTCATATATGTCAATTATTTCGGGATAAGGATTTTTTTGGGGGAATTTTCCTTCTTTTATATTTTTCTTTAGCTCTATTTCATATTCCCTAGCTAATAATTCTGCCTTATCCACCAATTCAAGTATTTGTTCTTCAAAGGATTTTGCTTCTTTGCTATCTTTTTTTACTTGTTCTATTAATTCCTTATGATCTGCATCCTTTTTCGGTATCTTATGTGATTCCTCGATTTGTTTTTGTTTTTCGTGTTTTTGTGCTTCGATTTCCCGCAAATGTTTATCATTCTCTTTTTTTTTCTTGTAAATCTCAATTTGATTCTTATAGATTTCTGCTTGAGCCTTCCATCCTTTATTTAAAAGTTTTTTATATACTGTTTCATATATGTCAATTATTTCAGGATAAGGATTTTCCTGCGGAAATTCACCATCTCTGAGCTTTTTTTTCCGAATAATCTCGTATTCTCGGGCCAATTTTTCAGCATTATTTACTAATTTCGTAATCTCCTCCTCAAATCCTTTTTCATCTTCCTTATGATCCACCATTTTTGAACCCTTATCCATCTCCATCTCTGGCTGTTCACGGATTTTATGAAGATCTTCTATTTGCTTCTGCTTTTTAATTTTTTCTGCCTCGATTTCCTTTAACTTTTTGTCTTTTTCTAATTTTTGCTTATAAATTGTTATTTGATCAGAATAGATTTCTGCTTGTCGTTTCCACCCTTTATTTAAGAGTTTTTTATTTACTGTCTCATATATGTTAATTATTTCAGGATAAGGATTTTCCTGCGGAAATTCACCATCTCTGAGCTTTTTTTTCCTAAGAATTTCATATTCCCGTGCCAATTTTTCAGCTTTATCGGTTAAATTGGAGATTTCTTGCTGGAATGATTCCATTTCTTTTTTTTGGGTTTCCAATTCTCGAATTTTCGCAGCTTTCTGTTGTTCTCTGGCCTGCTGCTTTTGTTTTGCTCCTTTTTCTAAAATTTCCTTTTGTTTCTTTTCCAATTCTATTTTTTTTTCTTGCTCCTTCCTCTGCCTCGCTAATTGCGTTAAAAACTCTTCTTTATATGTTTCTAATTCTTTGATTGTTTTTTGTATACGTTCGACTTCATAATCCCATCCTAATTCTTTGAAAATTTCTTCTGCAAGGTGGTATTGGGCTATTGCTTCATCAAAATCGTTAACTTTAGCAAGTTCGGAGGCTTCTTCCATTAATTCATATGCGTGTGAAGAAAGCTCTTCCTCCTTTTTCTTTTTGCTAAGGAATTGGCGTAATTCTTGATTGTCCAATTCTTCTACGCCAATTTTTTCTTCATCTTGTTCCTTTCCGCTCCCTTCATTCAAATCATTATTATTGTTATGTTCATTCATATGAAATCATCTCTTAAGGAAATTATAGCTAACCCATTCATAATAATTAAAAAAACTTCTAAGTTAATATATATCAAATTAGATTTAAAAATTCATTTTCAAAAATATACTAATCGATTGAACTCGGACTTAAGATAGAGTATATTTTTATGTTACTTAAATATCAAATCCTTCTAAATTCTGATTCAAATAATCATCACAAATTCGGGCCCCTTCATTAGTTAAACTCCATCCATCGGAATGCTTTTTCACTAACTCTAAACTAAGCAAATTTTCAAGTATTGATAATACCTCGTCTTCGGATTTATTTACTTCGAAATCTACTTTCAAGGATAATATGATTTCATTTAGGGGAGCAGTCCCTCCTAATTCATCTTCCATTACGCCTAATGCGGCAATAATCTGTTGCTCTTCTCCCATAACTTCATTCATTTCATGGGAGACCTCTTCCAACAGCCACGGGTTTTCATCTAACATTTCTTTAATTTTCCCCTCATCTCCCGCTTTAAACACCTCATCAAATTCCTCCCGAATTTTTTTCTTTTTAAACATTGCTAGTACCTCCTTAAATTGCTATGAACTCAGAATTTACTATTTGTTTATTAAGAATAATATAACCAAACATATTTAGATTTTTCATTTTCATAAAAAAATCCTACTATAAACGATGTTTCAAAAATAATCAATCACAATTCAAAAATTTATTTAAAATAAACCTATATTTTTGATGAGTTTACAGAAGAAATCCGCATTCGATAATTTCAAAATGTTTAAAGGAATTCTTTACCCTTTAGAAAAAAATCTGGAATCCTCTTATTTTAAAACATAGTTAAGTTTTTTGTTCTATATTACTTTAATATTTTACAATTAAAATCTAATGAAAAAAAAGATTTATATGAAATCACAATTTAGCAATAAAAATTATAAAAACTACAAAACATACGGATTTACTGGCGCACGAGATCCATCAGGTGGTGGGAGATTCAAATATCGTCCATTCAAAAAAGGATCTCGAAAACGATCTATCATACTCATCATCATCATCGCTGCAATTGCTATCACCTTACTTACTATCTTTGTCTTTTGGCCAATCTATTGGGCAAGCATAAATCTCAATTATCAACTTTACAATAATAAAGCTGGAGGGTTGAATTTTATTGACATTAATTTTCTTAATTTCTGGAGTAATTTTTTCTTTTGGAATAAAACTAGTTTAATAGGTGCATTTATCGGCACGATAATCATGAGTATTCCTCCAGATAGGATTCTACTAACAAGTCTCGGAACTCGATTGAGATTTGGCAAGCCTTCACGCAAAAAAACCCTCTTATTCTGGTGGACTGCGGGATTTTTCATATTTTACTTATTTGGGCATTTAATCGACGTGACGGGTCAATTTTCATGGACAGTCTATTTGATAGAGCAAGGAGAGATCGATTTCAATCTTTTCACCATTATTCCTAATGCCTTTGGTGTTCTCCTAAATCCCGAGAGTCTTGATATTACTTCGATATTCATCTATCAAAATTTATTCTTACCAATTATCTTATTTACTCTGGGGGTTTTTATTTTTCGAGCGGCTCTCAAAGTATTTCAGAATATCTACATTCGAAGGAACGATTACCAACTCGTTGCCAACGGGCTCTTTATTGGATCTCTGGTTTTTGGTATTATTTTCTTTTATCTACCCACCCTTGCACTTGATGGCATTCAATTGACGCAAATATGGGCGATTGTGCTTGGATTTTTTGCCCTTCTTGGATTTGGTCTTTTTGTTACGGTGTATGGACGGTTGAAACAATCCCAAGACCCTCGCAATTATATGATTTTTACGCCAGAGAAAAAATTATTGGGAATTACAGGAATAATTATTCTCATTATTATTGTAATGCCTTTAATTCTCAGCGTGGGCACAATAATAAACTTAACCAATACTGAAGTCTATAGAACTCAACAATGGGAAACAAAATTCAAAAGACAAGTGGAGTGGACCACGGTCACTGCAGGATTGGATATGTTTGAAGAAAGACCAATCGCAAATTTCACTCGGACCACGAACAGTACTGAGGATGAGCAAATGATTCGACAAATTCGCCAATATGATCAAGATTTTGCAGTACAAACTATCTCTGCAAAAATCGCGACTACATTTGAGGGCTTAGCAGACTCAGATATCGTGTATTTTAATAATACTGAATACTGGGTAGCTCCGAAGACTGTAAAGCTAAGTCAATTTGCTGGAGATCCTGTTGCGACAAATACACAATTATATGACCACGTAGAAGGATTCCTCGCAATTGATACCTTTAATGGGGATTTAGTAAATGTGACTGAAGTCTTTAATATTACTGAAAATTATCCCATCTTTTTTGGAGAGTCAGAGAGCCCAAGATATTTAAGACAGCAAGGGCTAGAATTTACGGAACGACTTGGAGGATATGATACCAATATTTTATTGGACACAGAATGGAAGGGAGGGATAGAAAAAAACAATTTCACATATCAGGGGGACCCAGATGGAACACTCACTGGTCTCGAAGGATTTTATTATACTGCTGGCCTAGGACTATGGGGTTATGTCACTCAACCCGAACATAAGTATCTGATTAACCGGAATATTAAATCACGTGTACAAAACATTCTTCTTCCTAATATGAGAATTGATGCCGACCCATATTTAGTGTTTAACAGTGCTAGCGGAGAAATGTATTATGCGATCTCGATTTTTACCTCTATTCCCGTTTCTTCCTATTCCACTACTCCGATTTATCGCTTTTTAGGAGTTTGTCTTATTGATCAATGGAATGGAGGACTCACTTTTTATGAAAACCCAACTCTTAATACTACTGGAGACCCGACTTATCCGCTCTGGAAGTTTATACGTAATTCCTATGATTGGAAATCAGCACCCGACTGGTTAGAAATACAGATGCGTTATCCCGAAGAATTATATGAATTACAACTTGAGGCGAATTATCGATATCATGTTGATGATTTTGTAACATGGCGTAGAGGAGATGATTTTCATGAACGACCCGAAGATGGCGATGTTTTTTATATTGAGACTAATTTGGGAGAGGGAATTGAATTTGTAGGGCTTGATCTTGTCGAGTATTTAGGGCAAGAAGCGCGAACTCTTGCAGGGATGTATTTCGTCCGACACGGAGAATATCTGGGAGAGGCTATATTTTACCATACACGTCAAGAAACGGTAAATAGATTAATAGGGCCGAAGACCGCAAGAGACAGTTATGTGTCGGAGGCCACCCAAACCTTCACGCTCATTGAAGGTGCACGAAATGGGAACACTCTCATATATCCACTATTAAGTTCCATCTATTATTACATTCCTACATATAGTACTGTTGGAGACATACAGAATCTCAATCTGGCAGGATTTGTAAATGGATTTTCACGATCGGTGGGATATGGAGACGATGCTGATGATGCATATAATGACATTGAAGAGTTCCCTCCAGGATCCTTTACGCTCAATTCTACGGCAGATAGTCCCGATAAAGATGGTAGGTTTACACTCAGTTGGTCAGAATCTCAATATGCTGATTCTTATGAGATATATCAAAATAATACTTTATTAGCTGAGTTAGATTCTTCACAAAGAACCTACGAAATTTCTGGTCTGACAAATGGTGATTATAAGTTTGAAGTCGTGGCTTTAAATGATTATGGTGAGAGTTCTGATGACATCGAGGTTACCGTTTTAATAACGATTGATTATGAGGTTTCAATGGAAACAGAAATTGTCCATCCTGACGATTTAGCTCGATTCAGGATCACATTGGAAAATATAAATACTAATTTCTCTGCTGCTCCAGTATCGGGAATTAATGTAAGTCTAACTTTGTATGCAGAAAATAATAGCACAGAATTCACGATTTATGGTTTTGAGTCCCCACTACTTAACACAACGCAAAAAACTTTGAATTCTATTGAAACAAATTACACTGTAATTAATAATGAAGAGTTATTATCTGGAGAAGGATTAATTGTTTCTGGATGGGTGAATTCTTCAATTTCAGATGCTATAATTCGGTATCGTTGGACAATCGTCATTCCAGGTGAAGACATTGAAATTACTGATTTAGAGCCAATATCTGTACTAAAATTCTAATTTCTTTATTTTTTTTCATTTTATGTTGTTTAATTCTTGATTTAAATATTCAAAATGAGTAATAATCTAGATTTTTTCTCACAGTTGAATTAGCTCAATAAAAAACCTGGAAAAATTAGAACAAAAGAGAAAAAACAAATTATTTTATATCAGTTAAATACTGCTCTATCTCATCCTTAGATGCGACTGTAAATCGCTTATCCTTTGCTTTGATATAAGAAAGACGTACATTTTCTTTAGTTGCTTCCTCATCAATCGCCTCTTTCAGCGCATCTAGACATAAATGGATGATTTGATCAAACCCTAAATCTTTGCTATAGTTATCCCGTAAATACTCTCGAGCGGTAGCTTCTCCATTTCCCATGGCATATGCTTTAAATGAGCGATAAATCCCACTGGGAGAGGCTGTATATACTTGGGTCCCATCGGTATCAATACCAATAAAAAATAACGCGCAACCCCATGGCCTTATCCCCCCATATTGAGTATATTGCTGCATAACATCCGCAACATCCTTTACCAATAGACTCATTCGAACCGGTTCATCATATGTTAAACGGAACGATTGAGCTTGGACACGCGCATAATCAATCAGCGTTCGAGAGTCCGCATGAAGTCCGGAAATTGCGACACCGATATGTTCATCAACTTGGAATATTTTATCTATCTCATCCGCGTCCATGAGTTTCGTCGGGATCTTTATCTGTGCGACTAAGCAGACTGCGTCCTTTGATTTCACGGCAACGGCTAGCGTGCCTCTTCGGACTGCTTCTAATGCATATTCTACTTGATAGAGACGCCCTTCTGGGGAGAATACTGTAAGAGCTCTATCGTACTTTAATTGTCCTCCACCAAACATAGTTTTCTTGAATTCCTTTATTATTAGTTAGTTGAATGTGTAATAGATTTAATATAGTATTATTTACAAATTTTTACTAAATATTAAATTAATGTTTATAATTTAGTGATCCTCATATTTATGGCGATTCTACTAACATTCAAAATTTTCGTGGTAGAGAATAATGAATTATGAATAATATAATCATTTGTGGGAGAATTCACAAGAAAGCCCAAGAATTTTAAAAAAGGAGAACTTAAATTTTTCCTGATTTCTCTAAGATGTCCCGAGTGATCTCTTTAAAAATATTTTCAACCCCGCGCCCATCTTTCGCACTTGTCTCGTGATACGAAAGCGCGCCTATCTCGTCCTTGAATGAATTGCCCTCTTGGGTACCAATCTCTCTCTCTCCATCTTCCGCAAGGTCAAGTTTATTCCCAACTAATATGTTCGGTTTAGTTCCTACTACTTTTTCGTATTCTTCTTTCCATTCGAGAAGATTTTGAAATGAACTTCTACGTGTGAGGTCAAACACCATTAAGATTCCAGATGACCCTCGATAAAACGGAGGACGTACAAATGAAAAGTGCTTTTGACCTGCTAAGTCCCAGACCTGGAGTTTAATATCAAAATTTGGATAATCCTCCAACTCTACCTTTTTAGTTGAAAAGTTAGAACCTATCGTCATCATATAATTTTCTTTGAATTTCCCTTCGCAGTATCTCAACACCAAGGAGGTCTTACCCACACCGCCATCTCCAAGTAAACAGACTTTATAGATAAAGCTTTTCTTCTCGGACATATTCTAATTCACTAATTTCAAACTATTTTATGATAAATTTATTGATTTCAAGTGATTTTATTTATAAGTTTGTGAAAATCAACTTTTTCCTAATTTTGATGTCTCTATATGTTTTCACTATGCTAATTCAGCTGTATCATATTCGAATAAAATCAAATTCGCGTTGTAATTATATTATAAAATTATCCAAATTAAAATATTTGTTTTTAGACTGTGTCCTTTTCATAACACTATAATTGATCTTGAAGCAAAAATCACAAGATTAAAATAATCGTGGCAATAAAAATAAAATAAAATAAAATACGAATAGATTTTTTTGTTATCTATTTTTATTATGTGATTGTAAATGGATGAATTAGAGAAGAAGATTGAAAAATTTGCGGATTTAATCGTTGAGGCAGAGAATATCGTCGTTCTCACAGGTGCGGGGATGAGTACAGAGTCTGGAATTCCCGATTTTCGAAGTCCGGGTACGGGGTTATGGAACAAAGTCGACCCAGATAAGTTTGCGAGCATCCACGCGTATGTTTCAGATACGGGGAAGAATCTTAGATTTATGTTAGAGTTAGGTATGACTATATTTAAAGCGAAACCTCACCAAGGACATAAAGCATTAACCAAATTACAAAGACTTGGAAAATTAGATGGAGTTATGACGCAAAATATCGATGGTCTTCACCAACGCGCAAGAACTAAGAACGTTATCGAGCTCCATGGAACTGCAAATGAAGCTATTTGTATGCGATGTGATACCACATATCCAATCACGGCACTTGTCAATCAAGTGGTACATAATAATTCCTCTCCTACTTGTGATAAATGTAACGGATTGCTTAAACCAAACGCTGTTTTTTTTGGGGAGGCATTAGATTCCGACACCCTCAAAAAAGCCGATAAGATGATAGCTGATTGTGATTTATTAATTGTGTTAGGTTCTTCATTATTAGTATATCCTGTGGCATTTTACCCAAGGACGGCAATCTCAAAGGGTTCAAAACTTGCTATTCTCAACATTCAGAAAACTGATTTAGACTCTAAAGCAGAAATAGTTATCCATGCTAAAATTGGTGATATCCTTCCAAAAATTGTGAAAGATGTCGAGGAAAAATTAGAAGAACGATGATTTTGAATACATTTTCTTTTGATAGATGATCTTCCTATTATATTATGGATCGATTGTAATTTGCTGCAATCATTTTTGAAAGATAGAGGAATCAAGCATAGAATTGAAAAAAATTAGTTAGACTTGATACATCTTTTTGACCTTCATTGATTTTTATTGTTTTTGAAATTCTCACTCCTTTTAAGACATTATTTTTAAAATCTTAGATACATAATTTCTTCATTTTCAATTGTGAAAAAGATTTACTAAAAAAGAAAAAAATGTTAAGTATATATAGGAAAACGATTAATTGATCTATTGAAAAATATGTATTTCAATAAAAAAGGTGAGAGATTATAACTCAAATAGCTAAAGAAAAAGAAAAATTATGGCTCAACTCCTATGATGAACACGTACCCCCCTCTTTAGAATACCCAAAAGAAGATATAATGACACTTTTAAGCCGTGCGATGACCAAATATTCTGATAGAACTGGATTTTATTTTATGGATCGCCAAATGACATTCGGTGAGATTCTGGATGATGCGCAAAGATTCGCCACTTTTCTTCAACAAAAAGGCTTGCAAAAAGGGGATGTGGTAGCAATTTGTTTTCCTAATACGCCACAATATCTTATTTCACTTTATGGTACTCTTCTTGCTGGAGGAATCGCAACTGGCTTATCTCCCCTCCTTAGTCCGCCCGAAATGGTATATCAGCTCAACGATTGCAGTGCGAAATTTTTAGTAACCATGGACATCATTTACGAAAAAATTATGAAGAAAATCTTGGAAAAACTCCCTCATATGGAAACGATTATCCCTTCAAATATTTCTGAGTTTATGGGCTTTTCTGGATTTAAAGTATTCATGGGCAAACTTATCGGAAAAATTCCTAAAGGAAAAATGGATCCATATCCCAATAAAAATATGGTCCCTTTCTTGGAAGTCTTGAAGACGAAACCGAATGTCAAACCAGTATCAATCAACGCACTACAAGACCGTGCTCTAATTCAATACACAGGCGGAACTACGGGTCGACCAAAAGGTGTGAATATAACCCATTCTAATCTGGTATCCAATATGCACCAGTTCGAAGTATGGTTGGATCGCGATAAGGGAACTGATATTACATTATCAGCATTTCCCTATTTCCATATCGCTGGATTGTTTATCGGGCTATATTTAACATATATCGGCTCTTCCCATATTATCATCGCAAACCCAAGGGATACTGATCATATCATCGACCAAATAATGGAGATTAAACCAAGTGTGTTTGGGAATGTTCCTACTCTCTATTTGATGGTCCAAAGAAATCCTCGTTCCAAGGAAATCCCAGATGAGGTCTTAGATAATATTAATTTGTATGTATCCGGCGCGGCCCCTTTTCCTTCAGAGGCGATTCGAGATTTTGAAAAGCGATTTCATACGGAAAATAAATTCGTTGAAGTCTATGGGATGACTGAGTCTGCAGTTCTTGCAACCGTGAATCCTACTTATGGAGAAAAGAAAATCGGAAAAGTAGGATTACCTTTACCAGATACAGAAGTCAAGCTCATAAATGTGGAAACTGGTGAAGAAGTTCCATTGGGAGAACCTGGAGAAATACTGTTGAAAGGCCCTCAAGTGACTAAATCATATCATAATAAACCCGAAGCAACTGAGAAAACGTGGATTGATGGCTGGCTTCATACAGGTGATGTGGGTGTTTTTGATGAAGATGGCTATCTAAAGATTGTAGATCGCACAAAAGATATGTTGAGTGTAAGTGGATTTAAGGTATATAGCGTACATGTCGAGGAAGTACTTACAAAACATCCCGCGATCCAGATCATGGCAATAATTGGAGTTCCTGATGCAGATAGACCTGGTTCGGAAATCGTGAAAGCAGTCATCCAGCTTAAGGAAGGTGTAGAAGCAAGTGAGAAAGTTAAAGAGGATATCAAAAATTATGCTCGAGAACATCTTGCCAAGTATGAAGTTCCTAAATTATGGGAATTCAGAGAAGAACTTCCTCAAACAATGGTCGGTAAGGTAGAAAAGAAGGCTTTACGGCAAGAATAAGAATAATCAATTTAAACAAATTTGATTTTTTTTAATTTCTAATTTTCATACTATTAGGATATCAAAATAATAAATAACTAAAAAAAAGAATAAAGGAAAATTATTGAGTTTTTCTTAGAACTTTTTTATCTATTTTTCCAACCGCAGTGAGCGGGATATCTTCGACGAATTCAATGATTTTTGGTACTTCATATGGTGCACAATTTTCTTTCGAATATACGATTATATTTTCTTTTAGTGCCTCCTCATTACCATCAAACGCAAAATTAGGATCGATTTGAATACACGCCTTCACTATTTCTGAGCCTGGGCGATCGGGATTGGGCACACCAATCGTCGCACACATATTAATTGCGGGATGTTCTGTAAGTTTATCTTCAAGTTTCGTGGAAAAGACTTTATACCCTCCAACAATAATCATATCTTTGGTTCTATCCACAATGCGAACATACCCCTCCTCATCCATGATACCCACATCTCCAGTATGCATAAATCCGTCTTTATCAATGGCTTTTTGGGTTTCTTCGGGTTTATTATAATACCCTTTCATTACCATTGGTCCTCTCACACAAATTTCTCCTGCCTCCCCAATCGGAACGGGCTCACCTGTATTTGGATCTACAATTTTAAAATCGGTATTTGTAAGGGGTAATCCTATTGAGCCTAACTTCTTATTCCCTTTTGAAGGATTTCCCGCCGTTAATGGACTTGTTTCGGTCATTCCGTATAATTCAATAAGCTTACCCTTTCCTATGACGCTTTCCAAAATTTCTTGAGATTCTTTTGGAAAAGGTGCCGCAGCTGAGATAACGTCATCAACAATATCGGGATCTATTTCGGTAAATCGCGGATTTTTTAGGAGCATTTGATAGAGAGTAGGCACATTCGCGAGGGCTGTCGGTCGATACTTCAAAATTTCATCTATTATATGATCCGTGTCCCTTGGATTCGGTATGAGGATTTGAGACCAACCCAAATAAAGAGAATTGAGGCATGTAAATACCCCCGCAATATGAAAGAACGGGAATCCAGAAAGCACTACGCCTTTTCCTCTTTCCCAATTTAGCCATTTTTGAAAAATTACAATATCCGCTACGATATTTCTGTGTGTAAGCATTGCGCCTTTTGGGGGTCCAGTAGTTCCGCCCGTATATTGGATAAATGCGATATCCTCTGGGGTAGTTTCGACCTTTGGGTCCGTTGTAGGATAATTCTTAAGTAAGTCTTTATGAAATTCAATAACTGTTTTTCCCTCTAAGGGCGTCACTTTTCCTTTTGGAATCTTCCCAATTAACTTTCCAAGAACTTGCTTGATCTTCGGAAGAAACCCTCCGACGCTTGTGGTGATAATCACTTTTAATTGGGGCATTTTATCTGCAATTTTCGTTATATGACCAGCAAATATCGCATCCAAAGTTAATAGTGCGACTTTTTTGCCTCCGCTTCCTAAGTCATTCACTTGGTATTGAATTTGAACGGCAGAGAGAAGCGGTGAAACTCCCGATACGATACACCCGGCCTTCCACGCGCCTATAATAGCTATTACATATTCCGGTGTATTAGGAACATTAATCCCTACGACATCTCCTTTACCAAATCCATTATCAATGAGCATATTCGCAAATTGATTTGAGTATTCATCCAATTGTTTAAACGTAAATTCAACACCTAAATAACTAAAAACCATTTTATCGGGAAAATCATCAAATACGAGATACAACTCATCTAGGAAAATCTTATCAAATTCGCTTGGATCCAAATCTTTCACGTGCGGATCCCAATTTTTCTTCCAAAACTTATTTTCATAATCAGACATTTTATTTTACCATTCTCTAAAATTTCGAAAAATTTTGCTATTTATTAATTCGTATTAACCAATTATAAAGCTTTAGCGAATTCTTAAGTTGTAGTAATTTTGAACTTTTAAAACAATGTGCTTCACACTTATTGTAATCTCTAGAATTCCTCAAAAAAATTCAATCAGAAAAAGAAAATAGAAAAATAATATAATTCTATATGAACTAATGTGAACTATAAACTCCCTCAAGGGGGTGGCTTCAACCATTCGGCTAGGCCTTTGCGACGCTAACTTCATTCGGTTGTTCGGGGCATTCACGGGTCCCCCATCCCAGCGAACTCGTTATCCGCTGAGCTATGTTGATGGCAGCATTCAAGTCTCTATCGTAGGTGAGCCCGCACCGAGAACACTCATAATTGCGATGAAAGCCCACCTTATTTAAGGTGCCACAGCGGTGGCACTCCTTAGAGGTAT
>SHMW01000060.1 GCA_008080735.1 Promethearchaeota archaeon | reverse complement strand
GTATAGAGATTTAGGAAAAAGATCCAAATCCAATTATTACGGTTATATCAAAATCTTTAATACTATTCTCAACAGAATTTTTATACACAAGAAAATTATTCATTTTAAAGTTGATTTCTTTCAGAAAGGGATGGTTTAATTGAATGATATAATATCGGAAATAGAGGATATTTTCCATTCACAGTCGCTAGCAATTTATGGTGTAAGTAGGAAGGGGGGTCTTGGAAATATATTATTGCAAGGATTTATCGACCAAGAATTTCCTAACTTATTTATTATTAATCCCAGAATTACTGAACCAGATATGGAAATTTTGGGAGTACCTGTATTCCCCGATTTGTATTCTGTTGGAAAGCCCATAGATTTGGCAATATGTTCCACTCATCCAAAATATGTGAAAGACATTATTATTGAATGCGGCAAGTACGGAGTGAAAGCAGTCGTAATTTTTTCCGCGGGATTCGGTGAGAAAGGAGAGCAAGGGAAGAAAGCAGAACAAGAACTATTGGAAATAGCTCAAAAATATAATATGCGTTTAGTTGGGCCAAATTGTATGGGGTTTTATTGTCCCGAAACGGGACTATCGTTCTTTCCCGCACTTCCCACAGAATCGGGATCATTGGGCTTCATCAGCCAGAGTGGGTCAATAGCGAATATCTTGGCGTTTAGTTCAATGTTAAAAGGAATTCGTTTTTCAAAATCTATCAGTTATGGTAATGCTGTTGATCTTGGTTTTAATGATTTTTTAGAATATTTGGGGGAAGACCCAAAGACAAATATTATCGCATGTTATATGGAAGGTATCGATGATGGCAGGAGATTCATCAAATTAGTGAAGAATATAAAGAAACCAATAATAATTTGGAAAGCGGGTGCAACAGGAGCGGGATCAAAGGCAGCACACTCACATACTGGTTCATTAAGCGGAAATGACAAACTCTGGAATAATATTTTTGAGCAATATGGAGTAAATAGAGTCTATAATTTGGAAGAAATGGTTAGCATGATTCAAGCATTCATAAATCCTATGCCTGTAGATGGACGTCGTGTAGCGATCATATCAGGACCTGGCGGACCAGCAGTGAGTTCTGCGGACGCAGTTGAAATGAATAATCTCAAATTGGCAGATTTAACTGATGAATCTAAATCAAAACTCAGAGAATACATACCAGAATTTGGATCGAGCATGTCAAATCCAATAGATTTAAGTTTACAAGCTACTTTTGATCCAATCCTGGAAAAAAATGCCTATGAAATCGTAGGAAATGATCCCAATGTTGACATGATGCTTATTTGGTTGACGATGTTAACTCCTCGATATAAGGATTTGCTAAAATTGCAAGATGAAATTTCTAAACCTATTTCAATAGTATCGGGTATAGATGTAAATGTTTCCGCTGATTCCTTCAGTAAGAAGGTCAAGAGATCCTTTATCCATATACGAGCTAAAAAGGTGCCCGATATAATAAAGAACCTTAATCAGAAAGGAATTTCAATCCACCCAAATGAGCATTTAGCCGCTAAGGCGCTATATAATATTTATCGGTTTTATAATTCAAATTCTAATTAATTTGCTTATATTTTCATAAAAAATAAGCTTCTCTATTTCTGGTGTTAGATTTAAGGATTTAATTTTCTGTATTTCGATATCGGGCGTAGTTGCTGCGGGACTATCGGATCCATATATGACTTTATTTGGGCCCATCATCTTAATTAATACATTAATGCCATAGGGAACAGATAAACTTGTTTCAAAATATACATTTGGAAAAGTTTGAAAATAGCGAAGAAGGGAAATCATATATTCCATAGTAAATGCCGCATGACCAATAATAAATTTCAATTCTTCATAATTTTTCAAGAAATCAAAAAGATATTTCGTTCGAAACGGTTCTTGAAAGAAAAAATTAACCCCAGAATGAAAATATAATGGAATTTCAAACTTAATGCAGAACTTAGCAAGTCGATCCAAATCTTTGGATAAATCCAGATTATCTAATGATGTTTGTGTCTTAACACCTTTGAATTTATATTCGGTTATGTATTTCTCCAGAATGACCCAATCCGATTCATTTGCTATTCGCGGATTAAACCAATAAAAGCCAAACAATCTATCAGGATTTTTTAAGACCAGATCTCTAACAATATCATGATTATATTGTTCTTTAGCATAAAGATTTTCTGCATACTTTTGCTCATCGATTTCTTCATTTGTCTGGAGTAATAATCTCTGATTCGCGGAAACTTTTAAAGTAGTGATAATCGCTTTATCAATTCCGAATCTATCCATAAACTCTAAGAGAGTTTCATTTTTCTTGAGAAATTTTCCTGTATAATGCATATGAGCATCGAAAATATTTTCAGAATTAGATTGTGTATTATTTTCCATAGTATAGTTCTCCCTAATCGAAGAAAATTGTATATTTTTTGAATCAATTTTGTAAATATTTTTTTATTAATTAATTCAATAGTTAACTAAGCTTCCTTTAGATTAATTTTAAATATCTTTTTAAATTTTAAAGATAGTTGATGTAATAAATGGATAGCACGTTAAAACCACCAATCCAGAAATTAGGTAAGCACACAAAAATCCTTTTGTTTAGCGTTCTTTTAGCCATAGCCTTACGAAGCGTAGGATTTAGTATTATCGATATCGGATTGCCAAATTTTATCATTGATTTGGCGGAGAGTCTTTTTTCATATGGATTAGTAAAAGGGATTTTTAGTATTATGCAATCTATTTTTCAGTTTCCAATAGCGGCAGCCTCAGATAAATATGGGAGGAAAAATATTGTAATCATTGCGATAGCAATTTATACCATAGGAACCCTTCTTTGTTTCACAGCTCAAGATATTACTCAATTGATTATTTATCGAGCAATCCAAGGGGTTGGGGCCTATACTTCAATTCTGCAAGCTATTGTCAGTGATGTTTTCAGCGAAGAAAACCATGGTAAAGGGATGGGTTATTATTCTCTTTCAATGAATATAGGTTATTTTGGTGGCATAATCCTCGGAGGATATATTTCAAGTTATTTAGGTTTCCGAAATATTTTCTCGATTTCTGGAATTCTCATCTTTATAAGTGCGGTATTTCTAATAATTGTATTTAAACCCTATTATTCAGAAAAAAAACGAGAGACTCATGAAGGGGATAAAGCATATGGTATGGCTTTTAACAAAAGAAATATCCTTTTGTTACTTAAAGAAAAGCAGTTTGGAATCGCTGTTTTCATCAATAGTCTAAGGTGGTTTATTTTTGGAGGGGTTGTATCATATTTGATATGGGTTCTTCAAGTTTTTTATAATATTGATGAAATTTCAAGTAGTTATTATTTATTATTAATTGTTGCCTCATATGTATTTTTTGTCATCATCTCTGGTAAGGTTATTGATAGACAAGGACCAAGAAAGATGATGTTAATAGGACAAACGATTGCAGTAATAGCAGGTATACCTTTTTTCTTTGATATTGCTCACATTTTTATTGTATTTACTACAATAACCTTATTAATTGGAATCGGTTTAGCGCTTTATGATCCTGCTGGTGCAACTCTTATATTACAGGTTATAGTTAAAATAAACCCCGACCTTAGGGGAACAGGTATCGGTCTTAACAATGCAATTGGCTTTTTTTCTAGCGCGATTGGGCCTATAATATTTTCAATTCTCGGTGAACAATCGATTTTTTATCCATTTTATCTTATTTTCTTCCTAATATTGATTGCCTTTATTATGACAGCCACTCTTGTTAATTCTGAAAGAGTGGGGCAAATTAACGCTTGAAAAAGCAAAAAATTTAGCTAATTATGACGGAATTCTTTTTCTTTAGGAACTTATTAACAAAAAAGTACTCTAAAAATGTTTTTAAAGGAACCTAAGAATTAAAGGAAAGAAGGTTAATCTTGAATGAAAATTATAAATAAATTAAAACCCACATTAGGTTATTCAGAAGATCCTCGCGGTATTCTCTCATTTAAAGGCGAGATTGGTATGTATTTATGTGGTTCTTTTTGATACCAATAAGCTGTACTGCTCCAGTCGTCCGATCGCTGATTTGCATGCCCATGTTCTATTTTCACTTTAATATTCTTATGAAAATAGATTGGATCTTGAATATGATATCGATAATATGAAATTTTACCGTTCCAATTCTCACCACCTGGCAGGGTAATCCCAAAATAGGGAGAATTATAAGTCTGCGTAGGACACCACGCACCGCAAAAATAATCCTCAGTTCCAGTTCCATATAAAATAGTTTCACCATCATCAATTTCAATATAATCATCACCCTCTCCGGGCCAATTATGCTTATCTGTTTCAAATAAATTGTGAATATCTAAATGCATCCCAACATAATGACCTTCTCCCTCCGCATCTAGGACAACATAATCTTTATCGTGTGTTAGGTTTTTTTTATGATTAAACTCCACTTTTCTGCTCGTAGTGTAGTCATTGCCATTGCATGGATTTTCTCGACGCCATAGGGCATGAAATCTCCCTACATTCTCATCAAGGGAGGGATGCACCTCATAGTCTATATAGAAATAACATACTAAATTCATATTTGATTCATTTTCAATCTCAATTCGCGCTCTCTCCGAGAAGGGCATCGGAAAAAAGCAATTAAATCCTTTACCATCTTCAGGCCCCATAGAGAGCGGGAGGCTCCAATAATTGACCGTTTTTCCATGTCCAACTCCGAAAAAATCACCTATTGGTACTTCCACAGAAGGAGTGGACTCATTATCCCACCACATCCTTAATAAAGCTTTACGCAAATAATATTCATCAGATGAGGCGAGCGTCATCCATATATGCTTAATGATACCTGAATCTGGGATATCGCAGAGAATTAATGATTCTTCAGCTTTTATTAAATGAAAATCTGCATTCGCACCAGTTTTATCATAGCTTGAGATCCTTTTTCTCATAATATTTGACCTAATCTCCGCAAGATTAGAGAAATTGTCAAATCTCATCTTCATTTCAAATTTTATTTATTTTTATTATTTAGAGTTATAATTCATTTGGAGTTCTCGATTTTTGAATTTTATGCAAATTTCACTTAAATAATAAAAATCTAAGACATAATATGTATTAGGGAGATTTTTTAATAAAATAAAGTAAGATATTTTTTTTATTCTCCTTGAATTTGAACATACACTTTCCTATTTCTAGGACCATCATATTCCGCAAACATTAATCCTTGCCAGGTCCCTAATATTAAGCTTCCCTCGTGAATCAAAACTGTTAATGTGGGTCCTATCAGGGTACTTTTAATATGAGCATCAGAATTTCCCTCGCGATGTGAGAAATCGGCATTCTTAGGAATTAATTCCTTTAGGTGTTGAATAATATCATGTTTTACCGAAGGATCTGCATTTTCATTGATAGTGATTCCGGCGGTTGTATGAGGAACAAATATCCGGCAAACACCCTCCGCTATAGCGCTTTCATTCACTATTTTTTTAATTTTATCTGTAATATCCAATAAGATTTCTCGTTCAGTGGTTTTAACTTCTATTCGTTTAAATTTAATCATTATTAATTTCTCTCTTCGAGTTAAATGGGTTTTAATGGTTACTTAACATTTCTCTTATTTAACTCTTAGTTTAAATAAATTTATAGATAAGTTGTAAAAACTATTTATTATCTATAGATAACATTTATTTTTGAACTACCAGCACCTAAAGGAGCGGGATTCCTGCTACCTTGACCACCGCACCTAAATGGTGTCGGACACGATCTCCTCAATTCTATTCTCAAGTACAATAATCAATTATGTACCATTAGAAGTGCAATGGATTTATATAATAGCTGGAGGATCAATTCTACTTGCCGTTTATCTATTTTTTAAGGCAATGTTGCGTGCGAAACCGAAAAGGATTTCCTTACGCCTAATCAAACTAAATTAGTATATAAAAACAAAAAACCACTTATTATTCCAAAAGATAAGATCCGAAAAGTCCGATTCAAACAAAGATCGGGAGGGGCTGACGACAGTCTTAATAAATCCTATTAGGAATTTATAGTAAAACTCAAGAATGGGAAGAAGAAAAAAATAGACATAAGAGATGTACCTGGGAGATGGCAATTAACTAAAGGAAGAAAAATTAAAAAGTACCTAAAATGGCATTATCCATATGGTCGCTAGAAATTCCTAAAACTCTCCGTGTTTTCCTTTTCCATTCTTGAATTTCCTACTTCCTTCGAGATACTCTCCGCTTGCTAGGGTTTTTAACCCATATTCAAATTCATTTTTCAACGCTTCATTTATGTTCAGTCCATATTGTTCGTATGCAGATAATCGATCATTTCTCATACAAATTTGAGGAAACTTCGAAATTTCTTTGGCCACCGATTCCGCCTCTTCTCGCGATTTTCGATCCTCCACTACTCTGTTTGCTAAACCCCAATTCAATGCTTCACCTGCACTAACGGCTCGTCCAGTTAGTATCATATCTAATGCTCTACTCAATCCTATTAGACGAGGTAATCTGATGGTACCGCCATCTATTAATGGGACACCGAATCTTCGGCAAAATACTCCAAAAATTGCAGATTTTTCTACTACTCGCAAGTCGCACCATAATGCTAATTCCAATCCTCCAGCGACCGCATATCCCGCCACTGCTGCAATTACGGGTTTAGAAAGAAGCATACGAGTTGGTCCCATCGGTCCATCCCCCTCTAATTCAATTCTATTAGTTCGCCCTTCGGCTATTGCTTTTAGATTGGCTCCCGCACAGAAGTTCCCACCTGAGCCCCATAATACCGCAACTAAAGCGTCTTCATCATTTTCAAATTTTCGAAAGGCGTCTGCGAGTTGTTGAGCACTTAGTCGGTCTACAGCATTTTGTACATCTGGGTTATTAATAATTATCGTGAAGACAGGATAATTTTTCTCGATTTCTATTGGCATATTATTTTCAAATCACCTTAAATTTCATTATATGAATAATTTTGATAGTAAAATTAGTAGATGGAATTTATCCGCCCCATGTTTCGTGTTTCTTTGAATGATTTATCTTTTCACTCCTCTGGATTTTCAGTTGAAGCATTGGAATTCATGCTTGAGTATAATTTATTCATTTAAAATCAATTATTCAATTTATAATATATTATTTGTTTGATTAATATAGAAATTTGGTATGTGAAGTGATTATTCAAATACTTTTCCATCTAACATTCCGCCGTTTTTATAAGTTCTTGAAATCTCGTAATAAGGAATATTATGGCTGAAATTGTGTTTCCAATCTCATAATCGCCAAAATTAAAAAAAATCGATAAATTCAGGCATTAGTTAGCTCAAAGAATAATTAATTCGTAGAATTAAAATCTCTCCAATGATGAATATCAGATTCAGCAAAGATTTAAATTTAGTTTCCAACTCTTCTTTTATGCTATATACAAAATCTAATTTTGAATATAATTAATTCCAAATCCAATATGGAGTAAAAAATCTATATGAGCTTAATGTTTCTACAAATCTTCGTCCTGATATGTTTCCTTAGCCTTATAATTGTATTATTCTTCGATAAACTTGATTATATTTTATATTCAATCCTTTTTATCATCATCGCTTCGTTAGTGAGTGGTATATTTTTGGAAGAAGCCAGAGAATTGGAATTTTATATTCTGCAAATCAAATGGGATGTGATTATATTCATAATTGGATTGTTTATAATTGTAGAAGTACTGAATGAAGCACAATTCTTTGAAGAGATTGCAGATTTTATTATTGCTCGGTACCAAAACAAACCCACAAAACTATTTTACATATTTTGTCTGTTATCAACATTACTGGCATCATTTGTCGCTGCAATTTCTATAACTATCATTTTAGTTCCCATTATTATTAAATCCAGTAGAAAAATTGGAATTAATCCCGCACCCTATTTATTTGGATTATCGGTATGTGTAAATCTAGCCGCAACACTTACACCCTTCGGTTCCGCTCAAAATATATTGATTTCTAATGAATTTAATTTAGACTTTTTATGGTTTTTAATTAACATTATTCCATATTTTATGATAACTATCACTATAACACTAATTCTACTACAGTTTTACATACTAAATCCCAAGATAAAAAAGAAAAAGATTAACGAAGATACAAAAGAAGAGAATGGAAAAAATATAGTGGAAGAGGGAATTGATGAGAATAAAGGTAAAAAATCGGGATTTGACAAAAGTTTTATAAAAAACTTGGTTGCATTAGTTGTATTAATTATCCTATTAGTTTTTATTGAAGCTTATTATATCGTTGCGATTGGGGGGGCTATTGTATTTGTGTTCTTAAATCCCGTGAATAAACAAAAAAAACTCAAATCTTTCTCTCTATATCATTATCTAAACCGCATCGACTATAAATTAATATATTTCTTTGTATGTCTGTTTATTTTTGTAGGTTTACTCCAGCTTAATGGAACAATATTGATGGTGGAAAAATGGATCGAAAGTATATCTTACGAGAATGAATTTATTTTGGCAATAGTTATTTTAATTATTACCTCGATTCTAAGTGGTTTATTAGATAATGCGCCTGTAACCGTAATTTTTATCCCGATAATTAAAATCTTGCTCGCTTTACCTGTTTTTTATAGCGGTCCTATTTTAATTGCGTTTATTTTAGGGATCAACTTGGGAGGGAACTTTCTGCCTCAAGGAAGTGCCGCAGATATGATGACGTTAGAATTAGCTAAATATAATAAGGTAAACGAGGTAAATTATAAAAATATGTTTAAGATTGGAGCGCTGTTCTCAATCCTTCATATAATAATCGGGATAGGATATCTATATGTAATTATATATGTTCTCTAAATAAAGAAATTTTAAGATTTAATTTTTAAAATTTACCTTTTTTTCTAAAATTATATGTTAGAACCTAAGTTAGAATTATTTAGAAAAAAGGAAGGAGATTATGAATTTTTAATCAAAATAGAATTAGAATTTCGTAAATTTCCGAATATAATAAAGGATCAATATAACAATAGTAATCATTACGGGTACACTGATACATAAAGTCAAGACCCAATTTTCTACCAGAACTTCAAATAACCCTAAATCTTGAGCGATGCTATAAATCTCTAAGATTGGTCCGATTATGGCAACGAGTGTGAAGATTTTTACAAATTTATTCAGAGTTTCCGAACGTTTTTGAGTGAGTTCTTCTAATTTTTCATTGACTTCCGAGGTTAAAAGTTCACTTTTTTCTCTCAAGGTTTCCAACATTGGGGAATAATACCATTCGTTATCAATATTCCTCCACATGATTACGGAACTAGGAGATAAGTTAATAATGGAGTCTTTCAAGGTTAAAAGGAATAATTCAAGCTGATCAGAAAGATTTTTCAATGATTCGAGCTCAATTTCTAATTCCTTGATTTTAGGAACCGATTTTCTTTTACCTTTAAACTTTGCAAATGCGTTAAATAATATCGTGTCTAATAAGCTAGTGGCAGCATAATAATATTCAGCAATTTCAAGCACTCTATTCAGTCTTATATCTTTAGGACGATTATCCTTATCGTAAAGATACAGTGAAAAATTGAAGGATGGGTAGACTTGAGCATATTCATTTAACGAACAATTGCGAGGTCCTTCCATTTGAGAAGAAAAAAGGACATCTTTATAAGTCTTATAATCTTCTTGAGTGATAGGAGCGTTTTTTTCTAATTCAAAGATAAAAACTCTATGATACCATAAGGCTGTCCGAATAGGTAAATAATCAAGACTTTTGAGCTTGAGTTCTTCACTTATTTCTTCATATGATTCAATTGGGATCAAATTCGTCTGTAAAACTCCTTTAAGGTCATTTGTATCATTTTCAATAATAGGGTTAATCAAGCTGGACAATTCAGCACTAAATTTTTCTACTAACTCTCGATATTCCTTAACTTCAAATTCTCTGGTGAGATTTACTTCGGCTTTTATGCGGAATGTTCCTGCTCCATAATCATGATAGAACAATAAAATTCTGCTAATATTAAATTCAATCCCTTCAAATTCAATTATATTTTCTTCGCAAGTAAAGTTTTTACCGATAAGTGAAGGAGGGACCATTGGAGTACCCCCATAAACAGAAGTAAACTCGACATCCCAAAGGACTTCACCTTTATCGTCATTCTCGATAAACCATCCCTTCTCGCCGGTTTTTTTAAAATGGTTGATAATGGAATTTTGGATAGTTGTATACCCTTTCTCGATTAAGGCGGAAGAGTCGATGAAGAAGCCCGTGTAGAAGGGGCCGATAAATACCACTTTATATTTTCCTTTAATTGACATTTTTTTTGATTGCTTATGTATTCTATTTTCCTAAATGTATTATATATTAAACTGGAAAGCATATAATCCTTTCGACAGATTTGGAAAAATAATTAATATAATCCTAAAATATCGGCAAAACCCTTCCATTCTTCGATCGCCATTTTTATTAGATCAAAATCAGCTGTATTTTCTATAAATCTCAGTTTTTCTTGTCTTTCTCTAAGTTTTCCTTCAATAAATTGGGAAATATCCTTTATAGATACTTTTGTGTCATCTACCATTGGTAAAATCTGCTTACAGATGGAGTATCGTATCAAATATCGATCATGAGCTTCTTTTGATAGATTCGCAACTAATCGCGGATGATATTTTTCCTTAATTCCAAATATTTTTTGTCTAAGTTTTTCGCGCCATAAGAGTTCATCTATTTCTTTTCCACCCATGATCTTAATTAATCAAATTATTCATAAAAATAAATCCTTGAAATAAAAATCTTAACAAATTAGAAAAAAGAAAATGAAAAATTCTATTTAATTAGCTTTCTTTCAACCCATTGAGGAAGATAAAACCCTAAATAAAATAAAATTGAACCCGTGATTGTAATCGTTCGTTTAATAAAGATTACCAGATCGGGGGTAGGTACCAGATCGAGAATCCCTCCAATTGTTGTCAGTATGAATGCGACTAAGAGAAATTTTCCCTTCCATGAGACCTTCTCATCAGAGCTTTTTAGGGATTGTAAAGAAAAATAGATCCCCGTTATTATGATAACTAAAATCATCGCGAGATAATTGAAAACAATGTATGGCTCATATCTCGGAATGAATGGCGGAATCATTTCACCCAGGTAAGAGGGAGTGGTGAAGAGTAGTATATACAATATAATCTCAAATATGAGGACATAGACAGCTATAAGCGACCTAATAGAGTTTTTATGTGTCTCGTACGCAAGATTTGTAAATGCCATTATCCATAGAAATAACCCTATCGGGAAAAAGGTCATACTTATGATAATATAGATCGTGAATGAAATAAGGGTCGCGGTAGTTAAAGTGTAGAGGAAACTCACTACCGTCGCAAAATAGGGCATTGCTACGGTAATCCAAGTGATGCCTACGAAAATATAGTTCTTATCCTTTTGATTTCGGTATTTAATAATGAGTTTCAATCCTACAATGAGAGCGATGATGAAAAAAACCAGATTAGAAAAACCAATTATAATTTTTGTTAGAGGCAAAATCATTTTATCAACCTAACTAAATTATTACAACATAATAAATATCAACATGTAAAAAAATTATTGGAAAACCAGACCACATTTTTTTGAAGACAAAACACATACTATTTCATAAAAATCAGATTTACCCAAATGGTCGGGTAAATTGTTAATTAAAAAATAGTTAATTAAAGGGATAATCCCGATATTTTTCAATAGCTGATCTCATCGCTAAGATATTTTCCCATGGAATATTAAGAATATCATGACTCGGACCTACAAAATATCCCCCTCCCTTTCCTCCAATCTTAAGGGTATTTTTAACATGTTCAAATACTTGTTCTGGAGTTCCAAAAGTTAAAATGCCCGATGAATCTAAACCGCCCATAAAACATATTTTATCACCATAATGTTTCTTTAAATTTTTGAGATCAACTCCAGCTGTTACCTCTAAAGCTTGTAAACAATTTAAACCCGCTTTAATAAGATCGGGGACATATTGATCAATTTTGCCACAAGAGTGTAGAACAGATAACATCCCAAATTTTTTGCATTTTTGAAATAATTTTTTATGATATGGCAATATAAATTCGTTATATTGTTTGAGTGAAAAAATTGGATTTTCTTTGTATCCTAAATCATCTCCCATAAACACAATGTCTACGCCGGCTTCATTTAATCTTTTGATTATTTCAATATCCACTTTAGTATATTCATCCATTAACATATGTATAAATTGAGGGTCTTTTCTCATAAAGTAGGCAACTCGGGCCATAGTCACGCCTTCAAATAAGCATTCGGTAGGATTGAGGGGTGTATAAACCATTGGATAAAAATAGGGTGAAACTGCTTCTACAAAACCTTCCCAAATTTGTGGAGAATAGTTAATCCTATCATTTATTCGTTCGGAGGGTTTTCCATATCTATCCCATAATTCATTTACTCTTTCTTTGGATGTAAAATAACCGCCTACATACCATTCATAGGGCATTCCAGTTTCAACTTGTTTGACCGTTTTAAAAATTCTACCATCAATAACACTAATATATGAATTGGGAAAATCCGGTGGAGCTTCAATGTTTTTTATTTTTAGCTTGTTTACACCGAAAGGATCCATTTCAAATATATCTAAATTCCAAAATCTCTGTTCCGTTATATAATATTTTTTATTGTTGTGGCGATTATTCACAAATGAAGTAAATTCTTGTTTTTCGATGGATCTACTAAACGCTTGGAATGATGTTCCCGTTTGTTCAAAACCAAAATAATGAATAGGTACTTTATCTGGTTCTCCATCAAGTTCTAGAGTTTTAAGTACTCTTTCACGTTTTGATAAACTCATACTTTTTTAACCTAAAAGTTATTTCAAAATTCCCTAATTAAGATACTAAATATTTCATTACTATTTCAAATTTGTCAAGTTTAGAAAAGTTTTAATTCCTAAGAGTCTAAATAAAATCAGTTAGGAAAAAATTAATCCAATTAGGGATTAGTTGAGAGGATATTATATTGATTATGAGTGTATATAAAGAAGATATAATAGAGGCAAAGGAACGATTAGCAGCATGGTGGGATCATGAAATTATAGATCGCCCTTGTATATCATATTTTTTACCAAAATCAGATGTACCGTTCAAAGGAGTTTATGATTTTTGGTATTTAGCGAAAAACTGGGAAGACATCAAAGGATATCTTGACGATTTTGAAGAAAAATCGGAATCAATAAATTTTAAACATGAAAATATTCCATGGTTATTTCCAAACTATGGCCCAGGAATCATGGCATCTATTTTTGGAGTAGAACCCGTATTTAAATCCGAAACAGTTTGGTTTAATCATCCCGTCCCCGTTGACGAGATAGTTTCCTTTTTAGAAAATGTTAAACTTGATAGCAATAATGAATGGTATAATAGATTATTAAATATAACAGAATATGCCGCTAAGAGAGCAGAAAACAATTATAGTGTGGCCGTGACTGATTTAGGAGGTGTCTTGGACATTCTTTCGTCTTTTTTAGGTCCAACAAATATTATTCTTACAATGAAGAGAAATCCCTCTCTCATTGATTCATGTCGTTCTATTATTTTAGAAAAGCTATTACAAGTATATGAAGACCTACAATGCATTATCGAGAAGTACCAAGATGGATGTAATAGCTGGCTTCCAGTATGGTGTCCAAAAAGATGGTATCCAATCCAATGTGATTTTAGTGCGATGCTTTCTCCTAAATATTTTAAAAGGTTTGTTTTGCCAGATATAAGAGAACAGGCGGAATCTATGGACTATGCAATTTATCATCTTGATGGGCCTGGGCAGCTCATTCATTTAGATGACTTGCTGGAGGAACCCTCAATTACGGGGATTCAATGGGTTCCTGGATCGGGGAATGAAGCTGCTCAAAGTGATAAGTGGTTTCCCATATATAAAAAGATCCAAGAAATGGGTAAAAATATTGTGGTTGATAATCCATTGGATGCAACAAAAGATGTTACACGACTCTATAAGAAATTTGATCCAAAAGGCCTATTTATGATCTTGGTTTATTTCACTGAAATTAAAGCACTTTATTATTTACCGGATTTTCTCGGAGGCAATTATGGAGAAGGCGATTATCGAGATTTCAAACGAGAATATAGGAAAAAGAAAAAAAATATCAACAAATAATATTGGAAATTTAAAATTTTTCCAAATCGGATTCTAATTTGAAAAAATGATAATTCTCGGAGATAAAGCAGGAACTTGTATCCTAAATTCTATTAATTTATCATTGTTAAGAGAAAGTTCATACTGATCTTTATTCATTTTTTTATATTTTCCGTCAAAGACAAATACATTCCGTATTTTAAAATCAAAAAATGCCGGGTCTAATTTGAATAATTTAGATTCTAGTCTACTATTTAGATTCGTTGTTATTAAGACAGCTTTATCTTTCTCTTCTGAGATATGTAAGTGGGTGAGGGGATCAATTCCGTAGAATGACCCTCGAGTTAGTATACTTTTTATTTTCTTATATAAAATCAATGCTTGCTTGAGGTTAATATATTTCTTACTTTTTCTGTCTTTTAATCCACCTATTCCTAAATGTCGAGCAACAGACGCATACCACCAAAATTGTAGAAGATTTTCATTATCGCTATTTTCATTTATATGCAAGTAGAGTGGAATATTATACGCTATATTATATTCATATAATTGGAAAGCTTTATGTGAAATTAAATCTTCCAATGGATTCCACATACATTCAAATCCCCAATTTTCATCAAAACTATTTTTTATGCCATGCTGGTAATAATAAGGGTGATTTCCTCTTTGATGTGCTTCAATGAGAATATTGGGAAATTTCTCTTTAACATTTTGGATAACTTTTAAGATACCTTCAGCATGAGTCTGTCTTCTCATAGGTATTTCATGACCATGATCCTTACAATAACACCCAGCATTATCGACTAAAAAAGAAGAAAAGTCTGTGAAATCAAACATGAAGAAATCTATACCATGTTTAGCTAATTCTAATATACGTCGAGTTTTTTCGTTTACCCATTTATCGTTTGCACAAACACAATATAGATTAATATAGGGATCAGATACTACTCTTACTCCTCTTTGAGATATCAGATAGAAATACTCTTTTTCGTTTTCACTACCAAAATTCATCATTAAATGTAATCCTAACTTTAATCCATAATTTTGGTGGATTCGATTAGAAAAATCTTGCAAACTTCCGTATCTTTCTTCGTCCCATATCTCTGATCCCAAATATGTATTCCATCCTGGATCAATATAAAGGCATTCAGCACCTATATCTTTAGCAATTTGAGCCTCAGTATATAGTTGTTCCAATGTATATCTTTCATAATCTTCTCCTTCGACAAAGAAACCTACTTTCTCCATCTCCCATCCCAAATTATATAATTCATTCCAATGTAGAGGGGGATCATATTCTTCACTAAAACAATGACCTGATTGATCTAAATGTTTCCGATATAGATAATATCCATTTCTATAATCTCCCTTAAAACTAGCATACTTGGATACTCCAAAAGTATAGGACTGACGAGGTTTAAGATCTGCTATATTTTCGGGATCTCCATTACATAAATACGCTCCACCGAATATAATTGAAACATCATTAGCACCCCTACCTGGGATCGGGTATTTTAATGTATCAAATCTCGAAAATTCAATATCGGATTGATTATATTTGCAAATTAAAAGACCATGCTCGGTATTTCCCCAAAGCCAAGCTTCTGCACAAAATCCAGGTATTTTATACTCTTTTGCTGCCCATGAGTTAATCAATAAATCATTAGCGGTAAAATGGTTCTTTCTTCTATCTATTCCATATCCATAAAATCTTCGCGATGGAATCGCCGTTAGACAATACTCATCAAGATGTTCTTGCCAGCCGAGGCGCTGTTTAAACATCATTTTTTTAAAACCGAGATTGATTAATCCGAATCGAATTCGTTTATTACCTTTATTGATTAGAGTAATATATTCATATAACCAATTATCATCTTTCTTCAATTCGAAAATATGCTTTATTTCAAGAGAAGATTTTTCAAAATTGCCTTTAATTGCAATAGATGATGGATCATCATCTTCGATAGATCTTGATTCTAAGTGTTTCGCATTTTTTTCCATTTCTGAAAAACCTAAATATTCAAATCTTGCCCCTCTATTTCGTGAAGTTAACACACTATAATGATAATCAAGATCAGAAAATAGGATATCATTACTTTGGTTGCATAATTTGTAATGATACTGATTTTTCTCTACTTCTTCTATTGAAAGCTTCCAATATTCATTGGATAATTCATAAATACTTTTCATTTTTTTTATTTCCGTTTAGAATTATTTGGATTTGAAAATATATTCTAGTAAGAATATCTTGAACAATATCAAACTCAATCATAAAAAATAAAAAAAGGGAGCTAATATTAAAAACCGAGCTCTTTTAGTTTCATTTTATTTTCAAGAATCTTTTCTTGAGTCAGTGGATAAATTTTCCAAAATATAATTGTTCCAACAACAACCACGATCATAGGTATAACACCTACCAATAATCGAATTCCCCAAATCACTAATTCTACATTAGCCCCAGAAGCTACTAATTCCGAATAAGTTTCTAATCCTGCTTCAAAACCTGTGATTGAAAATATCAATGACATAATTAATTCATCAAGAAAAGCAGTAAACACAGATAATAAACCCCAAGCTCCCATAAGAAATCCTTTTTGATTCTTTCCAGTGTTGACTACAAATTGATCCATAACACTTGAGAGCATAACGGGAATCCCCAGTGTCCAGATACAGCCCATAGCTAGTCCAACTATGAACATGAATATCGCCAAATCTATTAATCCTTGGAAGAAAGATAATGGTATGAGCGTTATGCATAGTAGAGAGCTTCCAATAAGATATACCTTTTTGTTATTATTAACTTTTTTAAGAACTTTTAGCCAAATAGGAACCGAAATTAACGTTCCTGTCAGGAAGATCGCTAATAGCACGGTCATCATATCAGAACTGGTTTGAAGTACAAAAGTCGTTAAATATACAACCATCGCAGTTAAAATTGTTGTAGCTACCATAAATGTGGCATAGTGTATCCAAAATGAGACGAAACTCTTTTCTTTGAGTATTTTAATAATACCCTTTCGAAAATTCATTGATTCATATTCTCCAGAATAATAACGATCTATAATGACTTTATCCTCACGAGCACCTGGTATGAATAAGAGAAAAAATACCAATCCTATCAATCCAACTAATAAAGCCATAACGGTATAAGATGCGGCTCCCGCTGCAAGTCCAAGGAGTAGTGGTGGAACAACCATACCAATTACCAATGCTAACATATCTAATGGAGCAAAATAAGAGGAATATTTCCGCCTCTCTTTTTCGGTTCTGAATTTATCGACTCGTAAGCTACCGACATTTACATCAGTAAGCGTGATAAGAGCCTCATAAATAGCATTAACCCCTAAAAACCAGAAAAACGTCGGCCATGGGCTTACTGTTACTTCAGGTGCAGAATATATCAATACTATCGAGAAGCACCAAGGAATGCCCCCTAGCAATATAAATGGGAATCGGCGACCCCACTTGCGCGTCCATTTGAAATTTCTATCAGTTAGAAATCCGATAATAGGATCGTTAAAGGCATACCAGAAAGTTAGAATGGCGGTGGCGGTAAATATTAATAACGGATCTAAACCAGCAATGGTGTGATAGTAAAAAAAGAGGAACAATCCATTTGCAGAACCCACTATAGTCCACGTCAATTGATACATACCAAAAGATAAGAACGTTATTTTGGAATGTCTCGATTCAGATTCATTATCTATTTTTTTTGAACTAATTTCTTTTAGATCACTCATCTTCATCCCTTAATTTCAAAATCTCTTTTTAAAATAAATATAAAAATATATTGATGAATTTTATTAAATTTTTTTAGTTAAAAAGTTATCGCTTTGGTGATAATTTGGATTTATATGAATTTGGATTAGTTAATTTTTCTTAGATTAATTGACTTTTAATAAAAGTATAATAAATTAAAACTAGTTATTTATGAATGAAAATTCTTGAAAAAGTATTTAATTAGAGTAAATCTACAGCAAGTATAGGTTAAAATATCGACATAATAAAAGATCTTTGCCAGAAATTCGGCATTCTATATATTAATTTAATCACAAATTATGAATAATTATTAATCCATTATATCGTCACTTGCAGTAAATTACAAAAATCAATAAAAAGAGGTCAATAGTAAGACTAAAATTTCCTAAATTAAATATTAAGAAATATACAAAGAAGCACATCTAATTTATATGATTATACTTAAAAATAGAGGATAAAGCGCTTTTATCGTCTTAATTACCTTACTGAGTTTAAAGAATTCATATTTTAATTGTCATATCTAAAAAGCTCTAAAAAAATCTTTCTTACATTGGCAGATAATTGGCCAAATGGATTGAAATAATTGAACTTCATAAAGATATTTGATAAAAGAAAGCAAGAAATGAAAAAATTATAAAATTGAAAAATTAAGTTTAAAAATAAAATAAAAATTATTTTGCGTTCAATAAATCGCTCATCTCTAGGAATGTACTCGTCCGCAGTAAAGCCGCTTTAAGAAATTGGAACCCGATATCATAAGTCGAGCCGTCGCCGCCAATGTGGATCACATATGGAACTTCTTCTTCCATTGGCTCTCCGAATAACCCTTTTTTCTTGAGGATCTTATAAGAGGTCGAGAGCGCATCTGCGACTGTTGCTCCAGACTCGAATAGATGATGTACCCATGGCACTTTCCATGAAGTTACATTATCTTTTGAAGTTGATACCTCAGAACAGCTTGTGTTATTTACGTATATCATATTATTTCCCGCAACTTGATAGGCTGCTGTAGCCATCTAAAATAGAACCATTCCTGCTCCGCATCCTGGACAGAGCCCATGTCCTGGAAGAAGGTGTCCATGAATCTTTTTAAAATTAAATAGTAATAAAGATTAAAAAATTTGATTTAAATTTTGGGAATTAAATACTTTCGAAAAGCTCTTTATATTTTTTTTTAATATTTTTGAGTAATTTTTTTTTCTCTTCATCATCCATCTTATAAAGTTTTTCACGTATTCTATGTATTTCTTCAAGCGATTTTTCTTCTTTTAATATACCATTTCCTCTGGAGTACAAATTATCACATCCTTTTCATTTAATTTATTATTAATATCTTTGACTTTAAATTTTGTTTTAAACCTAACAATATGAGTTAAATTCCAGCTAACTATTGCATCCATATTATATTTTGTTGCAATTGCTATGTGTAGAGCATCATTATAATATTTTTTTGGTATGATTCCTTCGTTAACATATATATCTGCTAATTTCTCTGCTTCATCAGTGCTCTCTAATGCTTTTATTTTATTCTTTTTAATAACATTCATTAATGATTTTTTTTTTTCTTCGGGAGCTTGTTCAATTTCCAACAATACAATGTCAGAAATAAAAATATCATAATCACTAATAACATTAAAGAATTCTTGAGTAATTCTCATCTTCTCTGGAGCATCCTTAGCAAATAAAAAATTAATAACTGAAGTCTCTAAATATATTTTCATGATATTTAATTTCCGTTCACTCAAATTAAACGTATACTTTTAGTCTTATATTTTCTTCCATAATAAAATTTATATTAAAGTTTCATTGAAATCTAACTCTCAATTTACCTTATGGGAACAATTTTATATTGTAGGAAAAGAAGTCAAATTAGGGATAACAAATAGGTAAATTTGATTCAGAGCAAAAATAAAATTGAAAAATTATAAAATTGAAAAATTAAGTTTAAAAATAAAATAAAAATTATTTTGCGTTCAATAAATCGCTCATCTCTAGGAATGTACTCGTCCGCAGTAAAGCCGCTTTAAGAAATTGGAACCCGATATCATAAGTCGAGCCGTCGCCGCCAATGTGGATCACATATGGAACTTCTTCTTCCATTGGCTCTCCGAATAACCCTTTTTTCTTGAGGATCTTATAAGAGGTCGAGAGCGCATCTGCGACTGTTGCTCCAGACTCGAATAGATGATGTACCCATGGCACTTTCCATGAAGTTACATTATCTTTTGAAGTTGATACCTCAGAACAGCTTGTGTTATTTACGTATATCATATTATTTCCCGCAACTTGATAGGCTGCTGTAGCCATCT
>SHMW01000059.1 GCA_008080735.1 Promethearchaeota archaeon | reverse complement strand
TGATACCTCAGAACAGCTTGTGTTATTTACGTATATCATATTATTTCCCGCAACTTGATAGGCTGCTGTAGCCATCTGGAATAAAACCATCCCAGCTCCGCATCCTGGACAGAGCCCATGTCCCGGCAGCAGGTGCTCTTGAGGTGTTAATTCCTTTCGGTCAATACGATACAAATCTCGTGGCTTCTCAGCTCCGAATTGTTCGATTAATCCTTTCAGTTTTTTATTTCTCTGCTCCGTACTGAAGATGATCTCGTTTATTTCCTTTTCTCTGAATTTTGGTTTGAATAAGTGGCGGAATCGCCCCATCGATTGTAAATATTCTACGAATTTATCTTTATCAATATCTAATCCTTTATAATAGGAAAATGTAGGAATGCCTTCTTCTACTCTTATAGTATATAAAGGCCAATATCCTGAATCGGTCGCCAATTTTGAAATCTTTAATGCATCCTCTGCACCATGACGCCACCCTCGCATACAATCAGAATACGCCTGTACAAATGCCGAACCATCTGATTTCAAAGCTTCCATAATCTTTCCCATTAAGTCAATTGGATAAGCAGGATTCACAGTCGCGAGGAATAGTTTCTTTGACCCATAAAATGCAAATGGGGTAACTAAATCTTGTTTGACACCTACTTTTCCAGGGATTTTCTCTCCAGCCGGTCCTGTCGTTGTGCTCGCGTAGGGGGGCGTCCCGCCCGACTCCTGGAGTCTGCCTGAAAGAGGAAGGCTCTTTCAGCTTCCAGTATTCATAAAAGCTTCATTATCATAGTTCAAGAACAGCACGTTGGATTTTCCCGAGCGACTGAGGATGTCTTCCATTTTAATAATATTTCGTTCTGCCATAGATGATCAAGTTTATTATTATCACGTAAAAATTTTGTAAGTTATAGTACTCAATCTCATTAAAATATGTCGTTAAGAAATTATAAAAATATTATTTCATAATGGATTTGAAATAATTGAAGTAAATCAATTTAGATACCATAATTTTGGATGAGATTTTGTTGAACCTTTCCTTCTTTCGAAACCAATGATCCCTATAATCTCTAAAGATTTTAAATACTTAGTAATTGTTCTAATACTAAGTTGTAGATAATCAGAAATCTCTTTTTTTGTTAAATAATCATTTTTCTGAAGTAATTCTATAATTTTTTGTTCGGTTGGAAGAATTTTCTGTGAACGATTCTTAATTTCAGTTTCTTTGATATGGTTAGTTTTGTCCAAAATGATATCTCTTAGCTTTTCATTAAGAGAATATAGATGTTTATTTTGTTTTCCCAGCTTATAATGAACCAAATCAAGAGATTTTAGTGCTTTTAAATGTATTCTCGTGGATTTAAGTCCAAATTTTAAATAAGAAGCAATTTGTGAAATAGATAAAAGATCTTTCATCGTTAAAAGTTTGAGGATTAAATCTTGTTTTCTGTGAATAGAAATAAATTTGACCCAATCAACATTTCTTTTCTCACTAGGAATCTTAATGGCATTCTTTTCCAATTGTTTAATCAGATAATCTTCAATTTCACTAAACCTTATTCGCCTTAGTTTTTTATTTTCTTTAATATAACCAATTTCTAAAAGTAAAACTCTTTGTTCTTTGCATTTATTCCTAACAAATTCGTCCCTTTTTTGTTGAAGGTGAAATTTGTTTATATCACCATTATGGAAAAATGGTTCAAATTTGTAATGTTGAATTCCGTGACATTCAAACGCTATTTTTAAATTTTCATTAAAACCATCTAAATGTCTTCTACCACCAGGTTTCCTAACTTTATCTTCGTTTAGCCAATCTGGTGAAGTTTTGGGAAATTTTTTACAAAGTAATACCTCCAAGATACCTCGAACAACTCGTTCTAAAACTTCTTCATCTGCGCAAAACGGACACCATGTTCCTTTCTTAGATGGCCTACCAATTACATTTCTTGGTGTAGCTGTCCAAACATGTTTTTTCGAGCATATCCATTTATGTTTTATTCCCCAACCTAAATATTCATTTTCTAAACAATCTCCTCCTTTACCTTGGGCAAAACTACGTAAATCTGAAATATTGTATTCTGTAAATATATTTGAGAGATTTATAAAATGACATTTTGGACACCAAGTTCCTCCATTTATAAGATTATCTGGAGTCACCCACCATTTATGACCTTTTCCACATTCAACATGGACTCTAGAATTAGACCTGTTATACTTATTCGATAATAACTTTCCTCCTTTGGACTCTATTAATTCTTTAAGTATATTATTCGTAGCTCTCGCAGTATTTTCATCATAACATTTTTTGCACCATTTTCCCTCAATAATACCATCCCGCCTAGTCCACCACCTATGGCCATTTTCGCATTCTACTAAGACTCTTGTTTTTTTAACACTAAAATCAATATCCAATAATTTTCCATTTTTAGACTCAATAAGCTCTTTTATTTCTTTTTTACTCTCCATTCTAAATTCCTTAGTATAACATTCACTGCACCAAGTCCCATTATTGACATCAGAAGGTCTTGCCCACCATTCATGGTCTTGCTCGCATCGGATGTGAACTTTAGTTTGTGAATTTGCATACTCGGAAAGAAGTTCTCCCCCTTTTGATTCTATGAGTTCCTTTAATCTGTTTGCATAATATTCCTTGACTTGTGGATTTAGATTAGGATCACAATAATCACATTTCAATCCCGATTTTCTGGTCATAATGTTTCTCCAAGAATTAGAAAATTTTTCACCGCAGGTAAGACATTCAAAATTCAATTCACTATCAGAATTGATATAATCCTTTGGAGTTGAGAGGATTTTTATAGAATTTTCATTTGCTTGTTTATAGATCTTATTCATTATCTCGTCCCGTTTATTATTTAATCCTCTTTTATGAAATCGCGTGCTAAAATCTACATCGAATTCACTCTCTATCCTCTTGATCACCCTATAAACAATACGCTTGGAGGATCTTGACATTCTAATTAAATCTCTTTTTGTATTTATATCATTTTCAAAATCCAAAAGATGATATATAATCCGTATAATGTTGAGAATTTGATCTTTGATAAAATCAGTGAATTTTAACCGAAGTGCGCCAAAAATAACTTTAATAACATCATTTTTATTGTCGAGAATTTCTCTTAAATTATAGTTATAATCTTTATACATTCTATAGCAAAAGTCAATTACGTGATATGATTCTTCAATGCCCCAATCATTCCGATTCTCATCAATTCCAAATGCATCTATCAAATCTTCCTTAATGACGAGTTCGGGTGTTAAGAGTCCTTCTTCCGTATCTAATTGCTTCATAATCCTGAAAACCATCTCAATGACCCATCTCAAATAAATGGAAAAAGATTTACGGAATTGAACGTTTTTACGAAGCTTTTTTTGATATTTTTTAAGCTGTGAAAAGAAGTCTTCAGAGGAAAGTTTGTCAAGTCTCCTGAGATATATAATATTTGGTTTTTGGGTATAAATCCCACGCACATGTTTCTCTATGGTTTTAATTGTATTCGGTGTTAATGACATATCCGATATATCTAACTCGAGTTCATCCTCAAGCTTTCTAAATTCAATATAGATGATTCGTGCGAGCAGATGATGGAGTGTTTTTTTAAAAAACTGCGAAAATTTTTTTTCTCCATGAATGATTTGCAGTGTTTTGTCCAATTTCTTGATATCAACGAATTTATAGGTAGATTCGAGGATTCTTTTGTTTTCAATCCTATAGTCTTCAAAATCAATTCTTTTTCCGCAGTGTGGGCAGAATACATAGGTGAGACTCACTTTTTTTTCATTATGAATCTCTCCTAAGGATATTACAGATCTGCATTCAGGACAAAATATTGATTGGTTTTTGTCATTATTTGTATTACTCATCAAAAGAATTAATATCCTTCCATATTTAAAGAAAAAGAGAGAATAAAATTAAAAAAAAAGTTTTTATTTTTTTTCATTCCAATGATTAAATGAGAATATCATTTTTGTGGAATCTTCATTAAGAGGAGTGTCTTTAATTAGCGGAATATTTAATTCAGATTCAATCTTGGATGTTTTCTTTTGTTTGCGGGTTTTAATCCAGTTTCCCGTCTTATAAATTGCACTCACGGATACTGAAGTTATGATTAGACCTAACAATGCTAAATGAGGACCTGAAAATTCGATAATAATTCTTTCTATTGGTGGGGGGGTGGAGAACTAATTTTAATGTTCTCTTCAAGTAATAATTTGGAATGAGGATAAAATTCATCAATTAAATAGACTTCTAACTCATAGATTCCATCAGAATGAAAGCTGAAAAGACTCAGCACTCAACACATTTGAAAAAAGATCAAAATTCTATATGATATTAAATTTTAAAACCAATTAGTTATTTTATTTGATTCCTTAGGAGGTTTTTTACTATATTGCTTTATAAGTTTTAAGATTTTATCTACTTCTTTTTCCTCAATAAATTCTTTTAACTTCTTCATATTACCATTTTCTATTAATAAAATTGGGAATGTTTTAATTATGCTTCTGGTTTGAGTTAATCCCAAGTATTTTCTTGTATAATCTGAACTTGAATATTTATAAGTTGTTAAAAATTCAGAGTCTAACTTATCTCTATAATATTCTAAAATTATATTGAAATATTTACGAAGGAGGTTTTGTTTTTCGAGGGATATAAAAGGCTCAAGAAATATTTGTATCGGAGAAGTTCTGTAAGTGTTTCCTGAGACAAATATCCCATCTACATCGAAATCATCTCTAATGTTGTATAGGCCAACTCTACCCTCGTAGGATCCTGTATCAACTGTTCTAACATATAAAATATTAGATTGCACCTTAGATTTCAATTTCTCATTTACTTCTAATATTTTTTGATTGTATTGATTAGATTCATATTCACTAGTATCAATAACCTTAATCCTTTTTCCTCCCCTATTTTCTTCCATATCATCCATTGTTAGATAATAGGACACTTTTAATGGCTTCTTAGCTTTGAATTTATCGATAAAAACATTAAATTCAGAACCTGCTCGGTATTTATATTCAGACTTTAGATGATAATCTCTCTCTATAATCTTATCATTTTTTTTAAATTTAATAGCTTCAAAATTAGCGGCTTCAAGGGAAGGTTCTTTCTTTTTTTTAAAAAAGCCGATAAGGATATTTGTTCCTGTAAATTCGAATATTTTTTTCTCGAAAATATACATCTTCTCAATGTTATAGTATTTCAGAAAATCTAAGCGAAATTTATTCGAAACTGCTGACCCGAACAAAAAATTTGTTGGAATTATATACACTAGATTTTTTACATTATTTCTTAGATCGTTAATCATCGCAATTTGATAGAGGTCTTGATATCCCTCATTCTGATGCTCAAAATATTTCAGATGTTGCTTTGTTTCTTCATGTTTTCTTATGTATCCCAAATAGAGGTAAGGGGGGTTAGTAATGTGATAAAGAGGGAATTTTTTCTCTTTCAGAAATTTAGGGAATTTTTTAAGATTATTTCGTTTTTTAATATTCATCTTCGCCATTTCTTCTGAGATTCCATAGGAAATAGCAGTATCAATACATTTTTGAACCATTTTTTCTTGAATATCAGATAGAAATATGTGCTCTTTAAAAAAATACTCACGTTTTTTTTTAGGAATTTTCTCTAATATGGGAAAAACGAGATTTCCCTCACCAGCATAAAGATCAATCCATAAATACTCATAGAGTTTATCCTCTATTTCAGGATAAATATATGCTTCGAATGTCTCTGATGATGTGAGATGTACTCCCATTGTTCTTCTCTTACTTCTCTCCTTATCATGTTCCGCTTGCGTCAAGTTTAATCTCCTTAGATGATATTAATTCTATGATAAATTAATAATTACCTCTTATATTAATTATTATTAATTAAATCATAAAAAAGACTATAAATCTTAAATAATAGGATAATAACTAGTTTTATGAATTGCTAAGAGTGTTTTTATGAAATTGAAGGATAATTTAGAATATTGGAAAATCTCACTAAATAATTTGGAACCTATTGCAGACGAATATTATTTTTCTGACGAATTTATTGTTGATGATGAGGATTTAATCCAAAAAATCGAAAGGTTGCGTGAATTAATAATTACATATTGTGTTTTAATAGAAAAGGAAAAAACCACAATTAAAGAAAAATTTGATAATTCCATAGAACTAATCTTCCAAGAAATAAGTTATTTAATTAATAATATAGAAAAGATACAATATAATGAATTTGTGGCTTTTTGGAAAGTTTTAGATGTGTCTTATTCTGTTTTTAATAAATTACACACCAAAGAAGATGTACTTAGAGAGATCTTATCAAATTACTGCGAAAAAAGAAGGAAGCAGTATGATAAACTAGGATATTCAAATATAACAGTTCAAGCGATGTATGATAATGGGGCTTCAAGAAGAAAAGGAGGAACTGCAAACACCAAGCTAATTGATTTAATTAATGAATATTTGGATAATCCGCCCCATGCAAGAACTTTGGATGCCCTAGAATTAAATAGTATTACTTATTGTTTGCCCGATAGTAGAGATAAATCTCTATTTGAGGAATTCAAAAGGAAAAATGGTATAGAATACATTTACGGAAAAAGAAATCAAGGAAAAATTTTTGATATTTTATTGAAAGTAGATAATCATTATTTTTTCATTGAAGCTAAACATATGAAAGAAGGTGGGGGGGCTCAAAATAAACAAGTTGCTGAAATCATTGATTTTATCAGATATTCAGAAAATAATGAAAAGATTCATTATGTAACATTCATGGACGGAGTCTATTTTAATAGGTTTTCTAAAGAAATTATTGACGGTACAAAAACTCATAAACAAAAATTAGATATTGAAAAATATCTTCGTCTGAATAAGTCTAATTATTTCATTAACACAGCTGGGTTAATTGAAATATTAGAAGATTTAAGAATGATATAATTATATATATTCAGAACAAGAAATTGATTATATTTTCTTATTTTTACAGTATATTTTTTTCTTGAATAAATATAGATCATAAAATATTTGATT
>SHMW01000058.1 GCA_008080735.1 Promethearchaeota archaeon | reverse complement strand
AACTTCTTAGCCTCGTCTGAAATGGTTGAAATGGTTTCCTCAGCACTTTTAATATCTTCTTGGGTATGGTTCAATTCGGTGATAATTTCAGCATATTTAGATTGGGCCCCTTCCAGTGTTTTGCGTTTATCTTTTGCATCCGCAAGCTCTTGCTCCCTTTGTATATATAATTCATGTTCCTTTTGATTCTGATGTTGTTGCTCAAGTAGCCCTTTAACTTTCTTTAGCTCTTTTTGTATCGCATCCAGTTCCTTCCCTAAGTTCTCTTTTGTATCGAGTGATTCAATATAGGATTCCAAGGTATCAATAATCTGGATTTTAGGTTGTATTTTTTCCATTTCTTCTTTAGCTTTTTCCGCCTCCTCCAAAGATTCCTTCTCGCTCTTTAGTTTGTCTTGGTTCGCGGAAATCCTTTCCTTCAATACCGAAATTTGCTCTGTAAGCTCGGTATACTTCTTTTCTTTCTTTTCCCATGTGTCTATGCTCTTTTGAGCCTCTTGTAATTCTTTTTCCTTCGCTTCCAGCTGTTCTTGCAGATCATCAATTTCCTTCTGAAGTGAGTTAATCTTGTCCAGAGTTTTTTGCTTGGATTCCCTCCGCACTTCAATTTCTCGCTTTACTCCATCAAATTTATCGACTTCTTTTTCGAAATGACTGATTAATTGTCGCATGTTTACATATGCTTTATCAAGCTTGTCCAATCCGATAAGTTTTCCGATCAATTCTTTTCTTTCGGCGGGATCGGCTTCTAAAAGTGCGGTAATCTCTCCTTGTCGGATGAAAACCGAATTGATGATGGTATCCTCGTCCATCTGGAGGCGGTCCATTATCTCCCTCGAGACTTCCGTTTGACTATTTGCGACCATGGATCCATTAATGCGTAATTTAGCGTCGGGCGTCCCTATGAGCTTCCTTTGTCGTTCAATTGTATGTTTTATGCCATCTAATCGAAAAGCTAACCCAATCTCCATTTCTCGACTATCTTCGCGAATAAGATCCTCCATTTTTTCACCACGTACTCGGCTCCCTGTCAGCGCATACAAAATCGCATCAATTACCGCAGATTTTCCCGCTCCATTTGGTCCCACTAAAATTGACACACCCAACGGAAATTCAATCTCACTTCTTTCGTGGGATATAAAATTCTTTAATTTTACCGATTCGATAATCATTTCGAAAAATCACCTCCTTCCAATCGTTTATGAGCACTCTCAATCGCGCCTTCAACCTCACCGATCGAGAGCGTCTCAAACAATTCCAAGGCGAACTCCGCTTTATCCTCCTCCTCATAATATTGCCGTAGAATTTCAGCAAAATCGATTTTGCCCTTGGGAATTTGAAGTTTTTTGACTTCGGTATTGGTAAACACGGGTCGATAAGAAACCACATTCTCCTCCAAGTGGTCCTTCAGAGTTTCATACACTGATTTTTTGTCAATTAATTTTCCGATGATTTCCAAGTGAAGGATAGGCTTTTTCTCAAACGAGAGTTCTTTCAACCGCTCTTCCAAGTTTTCCACCTCGATGGTCAGTTTTTTCTGCGGACGCAAATCTAGATCAATCTGCTCTACTTCCACTTCTCCCTTGTCAATATCAATTAGATTCAAGCCCTTCCCTTTCTCTTGCCAGGATGTAATTTCATCTTTATTCATAATCTCGGTGGAACCACTATAGGCAAGTTTGCCCCGTCCAAAGCTTTCCATCTCACGTGCATGAATATGCCCCATCGCGTAATATATTGCGTTCTGGGGTAGTTCATCATCCTTGAGCTGAAACGCGCCTTCAAATGGGAGATAGGTTTCTAACGCTTGATGAAGTATCAATACAGCGCTTTCATACTTCTCAGCCATCGGATCAAACTTTTTCAATTCCGCTTTCAGGTGATCACTTGCTTGCCCTCGTATATTCGAAATGCCCGCAAACAAGACATCATCAATTACAATATCCTCTAGATGATAATTTGCCCCTAACACGTTAATACCAAAAATATCAAATAATCGATGCGGGGCCATCCCCCTTCGTTTGGGGGTATCATGCTCTCCCAACACGCACAAAACCTTCATTTTATCTCCGATCCGTCCCAAGGCATCTTTTAAGGTATAAAGCGCCTTGATCGGTGGTTGAGGAGTATCAAACAGATCTCCCGAATGGATCAACACATCGGCTCGTTCCTCTAAGGCAATATCGATCGCTTGATTAAAGGCATCATAAATATCCTGCTCCCGCACATTGAGATTGTACTGTCGATATCCTAAGTGCGTATCCGAAATATGCGCAATTCTCATTTTCTATTTTTTCCTCCGTGTTCAATTCTCATTCCATCATGCTTTTGAGATCTTCCACTTCTTGTTTCAATCGTTCTGGCTTTTCTTTTTCTTCAGTCACGGCAGCATCGCGAGCTTCACTTAATTTGCCTACAATATCGATATCACCGCCTCCCTCTTGGGTCTTGCGTTCTCTGATCTTGACCATAATTGGTGCTCGAGTGATCTCCCCGACGACTACAGCCTCACCCACATTCAGCCCGGGTAAATCGTCCAATAATTCTTCGCTCACGCGTTCCGAACTGGTTTTAATGGCCTTTTGATCTTCGGGGTTGGTCATTCGCATGATAATTTGACTGTTGCATTGACTCAACGCGTCTTGGTCTATCTTGTATGGTCGCTGAGTAATAAGGACCAGAAACACCCCAAACTTACGTCCTTCTGCGGCGATCCGCTTAATGATATTTTTAGAGAGCGTGTTTTCTCGGGAAGGAATAAGCCGATGCGCTTCTTCAATAAAGATAAATACTGGAAAGTCAAGGTCCCCTCTCTCAGCAGTCTGATAGATATCTCGCATAATTCGATAGTTAATATAATCTGACACGCTATCGTCCAACCCAGAGAGATCCAGCACAGATAAATATTTCGGTTTCAAAAACTTTTCATAATCCGTAGTTGCGGTGCCGAATACGTTCATATAGGACAACCGTTCCACATAATTTCTCGCTTTCTTCGCATTCGCATCACCTTGGTCTAAAACATCCAGAAGATCTTCTAAGCTATATCCATCGCCGAGCTCATCCAAAGCAGCTCTAAGCGCTCCGGAGATATTCGTAAATCGCTCGTGGATTCCGCTTACTTTTTCGATCTCATTCTGGCTTAAATCAGAGAACTTGACTTGGTACGGTTGAATTTTTTTGCCGATCTTGGACTCATCATATCGCCCCGTACTTTGGGGGGTGCGGAAAACGTCAAACCTGTTAATGTTCCCTCCGCCTTTCTTATTGCCTAAAAAGACATAATCGGCGTGCGGGTCTATGATCAAAATCGTGGCGCCCTTATCAAATAATTCTTCGGCTAACACCCCGGCGGTATAACTTTTTCCTGCGCCTGTCTGAGCCAAGATGGCAAGATGCCTTCTAAAACCTTTCAGCGTGATCCGTACGGGCACTTTCGGTCGCGTGATCAAATTGCCGATGGTCAATCCCTCACCCTTGGGATATGAATAGAATTGTTCCAACAGATCTTCGGGTGCTAAATAGACTTCTTTTCCGGGTTGAATCGCACGCCTTGGTTGATAAATCTGTCCCTTATGAAGGAAGCCCAACACTTTTGCCATCGCGAAGGTCCGATTATCAACTAATCCGGCTTCTTGAATCTTTTCGGCGTCCGTTAGTTTAATACCTTCCATTAAGGCTTTTGACCCCGAATAAATGGTGGAAATTTGGGCCACGATCTCGACATCTAGTTCGCCTCCTGCTACATTTTCCGTTGACTTAATGAGCAAATATTCCAATCGAGAGACATCTTCGTGAGTCGCAAACACGAACTCGGTGGGTTTTGCCTCTCCAATAATCATACCTATTTTATGGGTACCTGACACGTCTATAACCTCTTGCTGTTGAATATGTTCCTATAATTTCTTCAAATTTATTTATATACAGTTCTTCAAACACGTTCCTCTTTAATTTTACTTCCGAATCTACATGAGATAACCAAATATTATAATTCTCCAAGCCGCAATAACCGGATGAGATGAGCTTCAAGATGGTGTCTAAATCGATCTCAATCGGTTCTGGCCAGCCCATTTCCTTAAGTTTGTGCGGAGAGTCAAAGTACCATGCGGGAATATCAATTCGCATCGGTGTATCAATGACTTGGGGAAGTAAGTGGAATGAGATAATCGCGGGTACCTCCGTAAGCCGTTCAACCACTTCCACCGCTCTGTCCATGAACTCATCATCTTCCGAAGAGACCGGAAAATTGGAGGTGATGTAGGAGCGAGCGCTGCGCTCTATTTCCCGTACTGCGCGATGCCATCTCTGGCTTCCCCCAAGGATTAGCGGTTGCGTGTAGCCCGAATTATTACCGTTATTGCTGCGGCTAAGAACTAACAATGAATCCGGTTTTCTGTGGACTAATTCATTAATCAATGTGATAATTCTCTTATCACCGGTTTTTTGCGCTTCCTGAACGCCCAATCGTCTATCATTGAGCGTCACGCTTATTAATTTCTTTCTCAAGCGGTCATCGGGTATTATATCCTTAATCATTTCCTTGATGAGAAATTCTCTGAAAAAGGATGTCTTACTTTCCTTGCTTATTCCAATGATGGGGATGGAATGGTTTTTGCAGAGACTTAAGAGCTCGATAATAGTGTCGAAATATTCGATCATAAACCCCTTGGAATTGAGTAGGTCCCATTCCAGTGGTACGTGGGCTAATCTGCCATAGATGGAGCCGTCCAACAAGATAAAATCCCGAAATCCGTCCTTAATTGCGTCAATCATGACCAAATGCTCGGTCCATTCCATCAGTCTTCCCACAAAATTCCCAAAATTCCGCTCATTCGAATAATTAAAATCAGCAAATATCTTCCGATACCGTTTTTCCTTATCTATTCCAAGCGCTCGAACCACGTAGAAAATCCCGCCATTTCCAATTGGAGCAACTCCCATACTCCCATCGACCGCCAGTACTTTTTCCGCGGGAATCTCATCTGTAAGTTTATGCACATTCCAATATTGTGTGAAATAGGGTTCATAGAACTTATTGATTTTTTTATCTTCATAGTCCGAGATGATTCTCTTCGATTTCGCATCCAATTCCGTTTGATATTCTGTTAGAAATTCTGGCATTGGTTTTACTCGTGAATTTGTGTAGATTTTATTTTTGTCAATTTAGAGATTTATATAATGTAAATATCAGATTTTTTATTTAAATATTATAACTAAAACCTATTGGGAAGTTAATATTTGGTGCGAAGAACGTATACCTCATATGGTTATTATAGAATTTCACACATATAAAAATATTTGGCTTAACAAGCTTAACAACTATTATACACATTAAAACACATTTGAGCTATTCGAGCAAAAGAAATGCGTAGAGCGGCGTCAAGGTGTCCATTATGTTATAGATTCCGATTGGCTCTATTTGTTTTCCCACACCCTTACTTCCTTTGCCCTTAAATAGCTTATAATAATCTGGATACTTTCCCTTTTCCGAATTAAGACGTCGAAACTTGACTTTTTTCTTTAAAAACTGCTCTAAATGAGCAAGACTCCGATAAGAATCTTTCAAGTCAACAATCGTTTCCGGAAACTCATATTCAATACAAAAATTCTCAATAATGGTATTCAAAATCTTGATATCAAAGCCCTTATTGAACACCAGCACGATATCGGCATCATTCAAAATATCAAGCGCCAAATGGAGTAAATGGCATGCTTTTTCCTTCTTTCGCAGCATATTAAAGGTTTGGTGAATCAAAAGTCTGGAATTCTCAATTGGTCCCTCTCGCAGATCCAGCACCGACATGCCTAGAATGTTGACAAATCCTTCATAGGCTTTCGGGAACCACGTAGTCGTCTCGATATCTAAGGATACAATTCTTTTCCCAAAGTACGATTTTTCATTCAGTTCCGAACAGCATGCGATAAAGTTAAGAATACCCTCCCCTGCGGCATGGATATCTTCGAGCAAACCCTCATCCCAGACAGTCGCATCGGTATACTCATGATAACTGGACCTACCCAAGAGCTCACATGTCAGTTCACATTCACATTTGTCGAATGCGATCATGCGCTCGATAAAGTTGTCGGGAAATTCACAACGGGAGGGAGGCCAATCGATCATTTTCTGTATAGAAAAAAAGGCTTCGATTATAAAAATATTGATTATCTTATTTCATTCAAATCTTTAAATAATATTTGAATGGCTTCACTTCGGGAAATTTATAATTTGTAAGAAGCAAAAAATTGAAAAAACATAGTATAATTCGGATAAGGTGGAAATTGGAGAAATTGAACTATGGTTTTATTTATTCCTTTTGTATTCTGGATTGTTTGGATTCATCTGATTTGACCTTTTGTCTCGACGTGCTTCCCTGGAAGAATTATTCGGATTCATACTGTCAGACCTATCATCATTCGAGCTTCAAATATAGATTCTTTAAGTTATTACCAATTATATAGACTATCTCATTCAATAAATTTATCATAATCAAGATTTATATCTTTTAAAGCTTCTTGAATTCCTACTTTAAGAATAGAGCAACTAGACTTATAGATTCCAACAGAATTTTGATAAAAATTCTCTATTATTATGAAAAAATAATAGGTTTTTAAGAGAATTCATAATTTTAGAATAAATCTAATTTATTCATGTAGTGCATTGAATAGATCTGGTCTTTTAAATTATCATAATATACTATTATTTGTATTTAGATTCAGACGTTAAATATTCCAGGGGTTATATTACGGAAATCTTATCGAAAAACAAGAAATCATTGACGAACTGGAACGCAATGCGTTTCTCAACAATCCAATCTCTACCATATACCTCATAGAAGTCTCGGAACATATCATTCGAGATAATATAGGCATTCTCTTTTTTTGCATATTGTAATATGAAATTATCCGCTTGAGTTCCGCCCGTCACCTCGATAAAATTTTCCTTCTTTAGTAACTGTTCATAGGCATCGGGTTCATCAATTTTATATATCAGAGCCCTATCAAACATGACTAAATAATCTGAGATGCCCAGAGATTTCATGGTATCAATTAAAACCTCTAATCTCCAGACATTTCCCTTTACAATATCATCTTTATCATTAGTATCCGCATCATAGAGAGCGAGATTTGCCCCATCAATGACAAAAGTGATGTCTTTTAATTCGCAGCGTGTATTTCCTAAGTATATTTCGGGTTCAGGTTTAGGCTTCTCATTTTGAGTTTGACCGCTACTAAGATTCTGAATATCAAATTCTTTTTTAGATTCCATAAAATAATCCTTCTCTTCTCCCTCATCTGCATCCGTGTCTGAAATTTGCTTTTTTGATTCGAAATAAACATCAGAATCCTCAAGCTTCAGCATCTCTAATCGCTTTCTAGCTTCTTCCATCCTTTTGTCTAGTGATTCCTCCTCTCCTTTTTCTTGAGTTTCTACAGATTTGAGTTGCTTAAATCGATCTTGAAATTTTTTCATCCTTTGATCATAGAGTTCATAACGGGAAGTTTCCTTTTCGACCTTAAGTTTCTTTCTAGGTGGACCTTTCGGTGGTTTTTTTTTTACTTTCTGTCTCGCTTTAAGTTTTGGTGTCTGCTGTTTTATATCTCGGATTTTATTCCGTAAGGTAAAAGCACCTTCAAAACTCGGATTAATTTTGAGGGCAAAATTACACGCGTAGATGGCATCTTCATAAAATTCACTAAGCATCAACTCTTTAGCGAGAAAATACCATGAGATTTCTGTATTAGGTTTATAATCATCATATCTAAAATTTACTCCTTTCATGTTATATGCTCTGCATAGGTAAACCCACGATTTTTTAGATCTCTCGCTTATTCTTAATGCTTTCTTAAAGGAATCGATTGCTTTCTCTATATCGTTCAAATTTAAATATGCAACACCAATTATGTTACAAAAGAATTCATTATTGGGAAATTTTTGTTTTGCCATTCGAGCTTTTTTGATCAGCTTTTTATGATTACCAACTTGAAAAAGAGCTTTAACCAAATTCATCCAAAAAACTTCATTATTCTCATCGAGCTCAATCCCCTTTTCAAAAGTTTTTATCGCATTCTTGTAATCCTCAAGGTGAGCATAGCATAAACTGAGAAATTTCAAGGCGATTAGATGTTTTTCGTCGTAGTCCTTTAATTCGCTAAATATCTCGAGAGCTTTTTCGTAATTTTGGCTTTTATAATATGCCTTTCCTTTTTGGTAGAGCTGGTCAATCATATTCAATTTTATCCAAATAAACTGGTAATTTAGACTTCTGATCTTTGATTATTTATTAGATTCTTATACCTATCACAAATCTGTTTTTTGTTTTCTATAAGTAATATGATCTTTCCGATTTATAATTTTATGCAGATAAATGTGTCTATCTATTAATAAACCTATAATTAAAGTGAATCTGATTATTTCTTATTATAATAATGTAGTGAAATGGAAAGTCCATGATGAAAAAAATTAGGTTCTTTTCTTTATATTTAAACAGAAGTTATAATTCTTCTCTGAGCAGTAAGGAAACATATATGTAAGGATCATAGCACGATAATGGTTTTAAAATTATTTCAAAGAACATTAGATTTTCAGAATATTCAAATTGGCATAATACTCGCCGCCTTGAAGAAAGTTTTAGTATTAATCATAAATTATAAGAAAATAAATTAAAATGGAAACCGATATCCACGGGCTTCATTTATGGGAAGCCATTGATGAGATACTGTACTGTTTGGAGGAATGTCGAGTGAATGATATTGATGAGATTACGATAATTCATGGATATCGACATGGAAAGGTGCTGAAAGATTACATCCGATCAAAAGGCTTTATCAGAGAAATGAAGAGAGCCGGCTTTCATTTGAGGATGCGAGGTCTCCGAACCCAAGGAGAGACATGCTTCCAAATCAGATGAGAAACCATATTTATAGTCGCAAACAAACAGCCAGATCGCGTGAGGTTATCTTTAATTTAAAAGGGATACCTAAATAAAGAGGGGATGAATAAGAAAGATACATGAGCGAGATCACGCTAATTTTTCCCCATCAACTGTTTAAACAACATCCCGCCCTCGACTCGACTCGGGAGGTTTACATTGTAGAAGATTCGCTCTTTTTTCACGACGCGCAATATCCCATCAACCTTCACAAAAAGAAATTAGTCTTTCACAGAGCGTCTATGCGATGTTTTTATGATCATCTCACCTCCAAAGAGTTTTCAGTGCGATACATAAACCACATTCCGATAAAGCAGCAAGACAAACGTCTTGGTTCAATGAACTCTTTGTTTGAAGAATTCAAAAACCAGAAGGTTCAAACTATTCATTATACAGATCCAACAGATTGGGCAGTAGAAAAAAGATTGAACACGTTATCCAATTCCCATAATATTGATTTAAAAGCGTACAAGTCCCCTGGATTTCTCTGCGCTCGGGAGTATATCCGAGACTATTTTGACAATAAAGACAAGTATTTACAAACCTCATTTTACATTGACCAGCGAAAGCGAATGAACATCTTGATGAAAGATAGAAACCCTATAGGAGGAAAATGGACATTTGATGTAAAAAACCGTAAAAAAATTCCCAAAAATCTCGAACTTCCGCAACTTCCACACATAAATATGGATTCAAATAAATACGTACAAGAAGCAAAAACCTATGTAGAAGATCTGTTTCCTGATAATCCAGGAGAACTCGAAAGATTTTTCTATCCTATTGACTATGAGTCCGCATGGAAATGGTTTCAAACCTTCTTAGAGGAGCGATTTGAGCAGTTTGGACCCTATGAAGACGCAATGCAGCAAGGGGAGATCCTGCTCTTTCACTCCCTCCTATCACCCTTGCTTAATTCTGGGCTCATAACTCCAGAGGAGGTAATCAAAAAAACTATCTCCTATTCAAAAACCAATAAAATCCCGATTAATTCTTTAGAAGGATTCATACGCCAAATTCTCGGCTGGAGGGAATTTATTCGCGCTGTATATCTCTTAGAAGGTGTCAATGAAAGAAATTCGAATCATTGGAACCACACACAGACAATCCCCCAAGCATTTTACACTGCCGAAACAAATATCCTTCCGATCGATAATATAATTCAAAAACTCCTTCAACATGCATATCTCCATCATATCGAGCGACTAATGCTGTTGGCAAATTTCATGACCCTCTGCGAAATCCATCCAGATGAAATCTATAGGTGGTTTATGGAGCTATTCATCGATGCGTATGATTGGGTGATGGTTCCAAATGTTTATGGAATGAGCACCTATGCGGATGGAGGGCTTATAACGACTAAGCCATATGTGAGTTCGTCCAATTATGTAAGAAAAATGAGCGATTATCCTAAAGGTGAATGGTGTGATATTTGGGATGCGCTCTACTGGCGCTTCATCCATAAGCATCGAGAAACCTTTAAAAATAATCCTCGTATGAGTCTGATGGTAAATATTCTGAACAAAAAAGATAAAAACGACCTAAATCATCTCTTGGATACTGCTGAGAACTATCTGACGAATTTACATAAAAATCTATGAGCCGATATATTAATCCAACAGTTTTTTAAAGATCAAACCAAATGAAGGGGTTCTCTAGATTAAATTGACTCATCCCACAATGCGGATAACTCATATTTGACAAACAATTTGTACATATTAAGTAAGTCTTTTATATGATGTGGTTTTCTATGGTTATACTACTCTGTTATTACGCGGAGTAAACCTAAAAAAGGAATGAAGGCCAATGAATAGAAACAAAAAATTTCTCATAGCTGTATGTGCGATTATCATCATCGCAATCCCTACTGGTCTATTATCATGGATGTTTCTTTTTAGAGAACCCCCTCCAGACGACGAGCAGCCCGATCTTAACTATGCCGATTTATCAATATCAAGTCATTCCCTCGAGAATGATAATCTAACTTTCACAGTGAAAAATCAAGGAGAGAAAAACGCGACAGGAATTGAAATTATAGTAGAAATTACTTCTTTGTCTCTTTTGCTTTATAATAATTCTTTAAGTCCGCTCGATTTAGAAATTAACGAAATCTATCAAATACACATCAATTTAACTGATTATCATTCATATTTTATAGATCGTTATATATACTCAATTATTATATCCCTCGATCCTGGTGATCTTATCGAAGAAAGTTTAGAGACAAATAATCATATCACAATCGATTATTCTTACTTACAAGGAGAATTAATTCGTCCAAATACATACGCATATAACTCAACCATAGATAATTTAATGTATGCTGTTCAATTTAAAGATAATCAAATTCTGATTGAAGATTCTCTGGAGATCTCGAATGGAATAATAAATGGATACTCAGTAGTAAATTCAACAATTCTTAACAACTCGACTCCTCAGAATAGTCAAACCAAAATATCATTTGCATTATATGGGAAACAAAATCTGACCTTAAATAACATTTGGAATCCATCCATAAGTTTAATAGTATGCGAAAATAGCTCCGTTTCATTAAATAATTGTTCCATATATGAACTCCGCTCGTTTGGAAATAATTCCATCACCATTAACAATAGTACTCTTCAATACTGCATAACTTCGGGGACTAAAGAGAGTAAAGGTCTACTCACTATAAAGAATAACTCCTATTTAGAGATGCTTATGATTATAGTATCATCTGAATTGGAAATAGAATCTTCATCAATTAACTCGATATTAGCCCAACCGACAGCAAACTTTGATGAAATGGAAGGATATGAGATAACCGGCGAAATAACGTATACTAAATTGAATTCCTTCATTAGTATTGGAAAGTCAGATTTTCTCATAACTAATACAAATATAAGCTCAGCCAATTTGATGGGAAATTCAAAAGCAACTTTCCAAAAATGTATTATCTCATCTCTCTCTTCGGTATTTTCATCAAAAGCAATTCTGAATGAATCGAAGATCTTGGACACATTGGTTTACGGAATAACCATATCTTCCGGTTCTGTTAATATAACCAACGGTGAAATAGAAGGAGATTATCTAAATAGCACTGAATTGATTAATTCTAATGTCTCAGATTCGAATTATAATTATATCATGGTGAATGGAACTGGGCAGCTCTCGATAACAAACTATAGCTGCAATATTTTCTTATACGATTCAGCTAAATTGGAACTCAATGAATCGAATATAACCTCATCCACAACATATACTTGATTTCTTCAAGATACCTCTGAATTATCAGGAAATAATTGTTCTTTTGAAACGTTATTAGCTTATGGAGAAGCACGAGTAAATGTGGATAATAAATCCATCATAAATTTTGCGCTTCTCAATACTACAGAAGAAGTTAACATTCAAGACACCTTTATTACTCAATTGTTTCTGGTATCAGATAACCAAGCTGGAGAGACTTCACATTTCACTAATTGCACAATTGATGAATTATATGTATATCCTATTCATAAAGTAAATTTGACGAACTTGACCATTAACAATCTCTATGAAGGTTTTATTCTGGAATCAAGTGATATTGAAATTGATCCTTCCGGTATTAATGGACCAGGTAATAGCATTAATTATATAAACTTGGAAGATACCACGTACTTTAATCGATCTACTAAATATCTCATCATTAGAGATGATATTAATGTATCTATCAACAATGTCTACAAAAATTTAGTCATCCATATTGATAATGGAACCTTAGATGTATTCAACTCTACCATTAGTTCGCTTCAAATGAAATTTGACTCCGTAGCAACTCTTAATAACTGCACATTCGAAGGATCTGATGGAACTATGTCACAAATGTCGTCACTTCTCCAAATGGGGGCTCATTCTATAACTTGCTACGATACTTCAAGTCTAACCATCACCAATAATACAAAGATTCCAAGTCAAATGGGAATTCAACTTTATGAATATTCGGAGCTAATGCTAGAAGATTCCTACGTAGAATTAGTGATCATTCTTAGTGGAGCAAAATTAAGTGCTTTTAACTCAGAAATATCTCAAATCATGGTTAATGCTTATAGACCGGAGGAATATTCTGTTGTGCTTAATAATTCAACAATCGGGAGCTTGATCACATATTCATGGAATTTCATCCAAACCGGTGAAGTAAACATTTTTGCCAGAGTAATATTTTAGTGCTTCTAATTCACACAGATCTCAATAAATCATTAATAATTATAGACCAGAGGAGTATTCTGTTATGTTTAATAATGCTACAATCGGGAGCCTGACAACATACTCAGGGAATTTGATGAAAATTCTAAGCTTTTAATCTTTTTTTTTAATCTCTTTTCTTAACTTAACTAAATCCCTCATTATGAATATTTTATACTTAACATTGAGGGGTTAGATTATAAATAAAATAACAAAAGTGAGAGTATTTGTTCTTATACCTAAAGATATTTAATATATAATTTATTTGAGAATGATATAAGGATATAGAAAAAAATCAAAAATCCTATGATTTAATTATGGAGAAAAAATTCATAAATCCACTCAGTCTCAGCGTTAAATTATGCGCTCTGATCTTTGTGATACTTTCATTAGTTTTTCCTTGGAATAATATTACTTCAGAAGATTATTCGCCTACTGCTGATTTGTTTATTAATATATTGTTCATTGCATATGTTATAGGGGTTTCAATGAGCTTTATAGGCCTTTTGGATATGGCGAGAATAAATCTTGTAGAAGAAATCGGTATCATCGTTGGGATTGTTTCACTGACAGTTATAGGCCTTTTGGATATGGCGAGAATAAATCTTGTAGAAGAAATCGGTATCATCGTTGGGATTGTTTCACTGACCATACAATTAACCCTAAATATATTGATGACAGTTGTATTTCCTTCATACGGGATTCGTCTTGAATTGGGTGCATATTTTGGAATTATCGGGATATTACTAATTTCAGTTGAAATATTTTTCTTGAGAAAACGCTTTTTTGGGAAGATCTATCAGAGGATGCAAGAAAAGAAAGGAAAATCTAAAAAGTCGGATAAAAAAGCAAGGATTTCCCTTAGGTTAGAGCCGAAGGGTCAAAAGCATCCAAAAAAGGAGGCAGTCCCTATAACCCAGAGACCTACAAAAGAACGCAAGATAAATATCAATCTCGAAATTATATCCCCATATAGTATCCTACTAAAAATATTGGCTTTAATTATCTTTCTAGTCGGACTTATCATATTTTATCCCAATATGTTGATCAGTGGTTATACTAATTATGCAGAAGCATTTATAACAATGTTGATCTGGGTATCGATATTTGGTCTAATCGTAAGTTATATCGGGCTAATAAAGAGGAGAATTACCAACATACTTGAGATAATTGCATTGCTAAGTGCCTTTTTCAGTGTGTCTCTAATCATAATACTGGAATTCATTAACATCTTACTGGATAATCTCTCCAATTTGAATTTCCAACTCACATATTCGATCCTATTTCTTTCTCTTTTGCTATTATGTATTGATACGTTTATATTCAGATCTTACTATATCAAGAAAATGGAAAAGACAAAAGAAGAAGAGGAAAAGCAAGAAAAAAAACCAATATTGGAGAGATATAACCGAATTGAAACTAAAGCAGACTTTCCTGAACGGTGGGCTCTTATACATGGTAAAAAGTCAACAGAACAAGAAGATTTCGAACATTTTCAGGAGATGACCATTGAGAAATCCAGTTCAACATACCATCCTAATTTTCTGCATTTACTCATACAAAATCTGGTGGAAGATAGGGGTTATCGTTTAGAAATCTCGGAGAAGCCGCTGCCTCAAACAGATGATAATGCATATAACTTTTATGATCTGAATGGATCTATCAAAGGAAGTATCCGGGTGAAATTGGGAGGGAAAATCGAATTTGCGAGTATGAGTATTCTATTATTAGGGATTGGTTATCTCCTTACTTCAATAATTTTGCTGTTAGCCGATTTCATTCAAAACGGCACCTTCGGCTCAATTTCTTTCATATCTGCATTTATTCTTATTCCCTTGTCTTTTATCTTTCTGATTTATTATATAATTCAATCGCTAAAGAGATCCTCGTTGAGAGAAATCGGCTATACTAATATATATGTTCTTGAACGCGGGAGCGCATATTATGGGAGGGAATATACCGGAAAGGACAATAATGAGACTCAAAAGATGCTTCAAAATCCCGCAATCGGATTTAAAATGATCCTTTCTTTTGCGACTTGCGTGAAGATGATGGATATTAATGATGCGAAGAGAGACCTAGACGAGATCATCGAAGAAGTTAATAACCTATAAATTTTAAATTTAATCGCAATTTTTCATTTTTTAATTTTTAGTTTTTTATCATTGAAAATGCGAGAAAACTCATCCCTTAAGGAATTTGATCTCTTTCCTTCTAAGGAGTTCTATTCCCATTACCTCTAAATCCGCTGTTTGGCTTTTAATTTTACCAAAATTGATACCAAAGTTTAAAGGAGGTCATAAATTACTCTAAAATCTGAGAATGACAATGGGAATGTATGATGCGATTTCTTCTGCTATAAAATCGAGAAATCTGCTGAGATTCACCTATGACGGAGGTGAACGTGTCGTAGAACCTTTCTGTTATGGGAAAAATCATAAAGGTACTGAATTATTGAGAGCTTATCAAATCCGCGGATTTAGTAAATCGGGGAGGCCGACTGGCTGGAAATTATTCGATGTTAAGAAAATCAGATCTTTAAAAACTGAAAAAGATGTATTTAATGGCTCACGTCCTCAATACAATCCAAACGATTCCGCGATGGAAATTATATATTGTAATGTTTAAACCGACATTTTCCACAAATAGGTTTGTCCATTCACATATGAGTGCGAATTATATATCTTTCTATGATTAGAGATATTGGATTTTTGAAAAGGGTATAGTTTTTTTGATATCTGCTTAGGTTGAGATCAATTCACAAAAATGAATCAATAATTCCTAAATTCATTCGCAGCACCAAACATTGCCACAATATTTTCTGGGGGAACTTCTGCGGTAATATTATGGATATTCGCGGCGATATACCCCCCATTTTCTTTGAAACACCACATATTATGCTTAACCTCCTTTCGAATTTGCTCAGGAGTACCGAATGGAAGTGTATCTTGAGTATTGCACAGTCCACCCCAGAAACTAATTTGTTCTCCAAATCGTTCCTTAAGACCGCATGGTGCCATATCATAAGCAGAAATCTGTACGGGATTAACCGCATCATAGCTAATCTCAGAAAAATGAGGAATAAATTGCGGAATAGAACCACAGCAATGATAATTGATTTTCACATCAGCAAGCTTATGCACTTTTTCCGATAATTTTCTTTCAATCGGCTTAATCATTTCTTCATAGAGTTTAAGATTCATGATAGGTCCAGCTTGTTCTGCAAGATCACCGTTAATACAAACCACATCTAAATATTGACCAACTTCGGACAAGAACGATTCATTGTAATTTATCCAATAATCTAAGAGATGATTCATAGCACTCACAAGTAATTCTGGCTTTGTTCTGAAATATCTGAGAACCTTTGTGAATCCGAAAAGGAAAGTAGTATATTCATAGATGCACCCTGTGGGAGGGGTTGACAGAGCATAGTCAGTATTATCATATAAATTTTTAGCATATTCTCGCAGGCCCTTAAACGGAGTTTTGTCTTTTCCATCTGGCCAGTCATAATTTTCTATATCCTCCACAGTCTTGCAGTCTGCCAATGGATGAATTACGGGATCATAATATAAAATATCCTCTATATCTTTCTCGGCGTCATTTCCCCAAAAAACTCCGAACTGATCATATACTCCAACATACTTTCCTTCATATTGAGGTTCCACATCATCTATCTTAACCATACCGCCTAAGGGACGGATATAACGAACATCTATTTGAAATCTTTTTAACAATTGTTCACAAGGGTCGACGAGTTGTTGGACAAAATCATAATATTGAATCTCATTATCCTCAATCTCAAGATAGTCTAATAGGTTTTTATAAGCTTTAATATGTATTCCCGATTGATTGCCACCCAGATCTAATGGAATCTTATCGGGTTCCTTATGATTAAGTGCTTCATTTACGCGCTCTCGAGAATTCATTATGTTTATTGTGTTTATTAGGCAGATTAAGATAATTTAAATCATTCATACCTTTAAATCTAAATGATTAATTCTAAAATTATATTTGGCAAATTCGAATATGTTTTGTAAATTATCTGAACCTATTTAGATTTTAACGTATTTTTCATAAGATTTTTTTATTTGCAATCCACTATATTCTTCGATGAATGCCAGAAATAATGAGAAGCCATATGGCTCCGGTTATTTTGGGAGATGGATAGAAGATAGGTTTGGAGCACCTGCTTATCGATATGAATGTAATCAACTAGCGGATCCTAGGGCAACTACCCCGATGAATGAGTTATGGCGTGAAAAAACCGACCATTATTTTTTGGTGGGGAATGATAGAATTGCGGGGGTTGCTTCCAATTATGGATATATTAAGATCCGCCAAGATGAGGGAAGTCCTAAATATTTAAATTATTATCTTCCGGAATTACACCAATATGCGGGGGGATTCGGATATCTAACCGACGGAGTAAATCTTCTCACGACCTATTATTCTGAGCCAACTCAATTTAAGGAAAGAATTTTTGGTATGGGATACTGTCGGAAAACAGTTTCAAATGCGAATTATTCAATCGATCAGAGAATTTTTGCTCCATTTGGCGATGATCCAGTGGTGATTTCTCAAGTTTCTTTCACAAATCAAACTGATACGAATGCCGAGCTCAGTTGGTTTGAATATTGGGGGTGTTTTAATTTCCAATTTTCATTTCAAGCTGTTATTCAAGCAATTGGGAAGCAAGATCAGAATCTTCTGAAGAAATATCGCGTGGAATCTGAAAAGAAATTCAAAAATAGATTCATTTTGCTTGATGATAATAGAGGTTTATTCAATATGAAATTTAATCCGTCATCAAGAAATGCAGAGCAACAAAAAGATTTCGATTTAAGAAAAAGAGGCATCCAGATTGGAAAAAAGAAGCCTATTTTTGAAGATCGAAACCCTCCTCCGATATTTTTAATAAGCTTAGACGGACCAATTCAAGGGTGCTATACGGACGCGCAGAAGTTTTTTGGAAACGGAGGCGTGAGTAATCCTCGGGGAGTATCCTCTAAAGCTTCTTTTAATATCCAAATGGAAGATTTTCAAAGTTGTATGGTGCTAAGGAAAGATTTTGAACTCAAACCAAAAGAAACTAAGACCCTAATCTTTATGTATGGATATATTCCCGAGGGATTTGGTTTAAATGATTTAATTGAAAAATATACACATTTAACCCAGACAGAAAGCGTACTAATGAACACATTGGAAGCCTGGAAATCCGTGGGACCAAAACTCGAGGTAGAGGGAGAAAAATGGGTATCACGGGAGATTCTCTGGCATTACTATTATTTACGGGGCGGGCTTACCTATGATGACTTTTTTATGGAACATATACTTTCTCAAGGACACATATATCAATATTTAATAGGATTTCAAGGAGCTGCTCGCGATCCACCACAACATGCTATGCCCTTTTTATACACCGATCCTGAAATTGCAAAAGAAATTATCCGATACACCTTCAAAGAAACAAAAAAGAATGGGAAGATCCCCTACGGAATAACGGGGAATGGGGCAATTATGCCGTCACCGTGGGAACCGAGTGACACAGAGTTATGGGTGCTTTGGCTTACAGCTAATTATGTCCTTTCTTCAAAAGATCCCGGATTCTTAGAGGAGGAGATTCCTCTGTATCCGATTTATAAAAAAAGTTCTAGTACCATATCAATAAAAGAATTTTTAAAACTCATATACCGTCATTTTACAGAAAATACGGGAAAAGGAGAGCATGGACTACAAAGAGTCGCCAGCTGTGATTGGAACGATTTAATAATCTCTGGATTTGTTCCAGATGATAAATTAGTGGAAGTGAAAAAGAAAGGAGAATCAGTTCTAAACTCGGCGATGGCAGCCTATGTATTACCTCTTTTTGCCACCTTAATGGAGTATGTAAATGAAGAAGAAACGGCACAGAAAGCTCGAGATTATGCAAATGATATGAAAGATGCATTGAGAGAACAATGGAATGGTAAATGGTTGAGAAGGGCGTGGTTAACGGACGCAATTGGATGGGTTGGTGATGATATTTTATGGTTAGAACCGCAACCTTGGGCAATCATATCTGAGGCGCTCGATGATGAGAAAAAGAAAGTATTGGTAAAAAATATAGATAAGAAAGTTCGTCAACCATCTGAACTTGGAGCAATTTTACAGAGCGAAGTGATCGAAAACGAGAATTCACCCCCTGGGATGGGAAATAGTGCGGGAATTTGGCCGTCCATCAATGGAACTTTAATTTGGGCGTTGAGAAAAGTCGATCCAGAAATGGCGTGGGATGAATATAAAAAGAATCTATTAGCATACCATGCAGAAACATATCCGGAAATTTGGTATGGCATTTGGAGTGGACCCGATACCATAAATTCGGTGTTTTCAGAATTCCCTGGACACACCATTTTCAACAAATTTTATCTAAGTGGCGATCCTAAAGATAAAGGAGATAATCCGATCTCAACGGGAATCAATTGGACTGATTTCCCGGTTTTAAACCTCCATCCGCATGCTTGGCCTCTTTATAATATCCTCCATTTGTTAGGAATTGAGTTCACTCAAACTGGAATTAAGATCTGTCTAGATTTCCCCAAAACTACCTATGAGTTTTCATCCCCACTAGTAGGATTGAAAAAAACGCATAATGGCTATAGCGGTTGGTACAATCCCAAGACGGTAGGAAAATGGACGATTGAATTACAATTTAAGGGCAATATATATCCACAAGTTCAAAAACTTCTGATAAATGAGCAAGAAAAAGAGTTTCAGAGAGATGAACACGGGATTGTCGTGAGGGGTAAAAATGTTACTGAAAAAGGACTTCATTGGAAATTAACAGTGGAGAGACAATATTAATTTTGTTTATTTCATTTTTTTACGATGGATTTAAAAATGGATTCTATGCTTTTATCTTCAATCAACTCACGCTAAAGGACGTTTTTAATTATTCACAAAAAAAGAAAGAAGATCCAAACTAATTCTCCTATACTCCTAATTATAAGCCGATGCGCTCTTGAGTTCTTTTCTTCTCCTAAAAAAAATCAAAAAATTAATTGGTCAAGATCTGGATTTTGAAATTTCTTAACCCCCTAATTTTTTATATAATTTGATTCATCCATCTATCCTAAACAAAATAATAAATCTCATTTTGGGTGTTCTTCATATATGCCCTCCACCTTAGAAAAGATTAGAATCTTGGGAGAGAACTCGAAATACGATATATGTGCCAGTACCGCCTCCAGTCGTACAACAAAATATCCAAAACTATTCGGACAATCGAAAGATTGGATAGGAGCAACCGCAAGTGCGGGAATTTGTCATAGCTACACCCGCGATGGTCGCTGTATGAGCCTGTTTAAAACATTGTACACCAATAAATGCATTTACGATTGTAAATATTGCTTTTCCCAGAGTTGTACACAACGGACGAGTTTTACCCCCGAAGAATATGCACGAACCTTTATGAAACTCTATTCCATGAATGTGGTGGAAGGGGTATTCATATCCTCGGGTGTTTGTAAAAATGCAGATGAGACTACTGAAGAAATGCTAGAAGCTGTGCGACTTTTACGATTCAAATATAACTTTCAAGGATACGTGCATTTCAAATGTCTTCCTGGAGTCAGCCAATATCTTCTTAAGGAAGCCATAGCTCTTTCTGATCGCATCTCTATTAATTCCGAAGCTTCTAGAAAAAGCTATTTGGAGGAGATCTCTTCACAGAAGGATTTTAAAAACGATATCCTTGTAAGGCAGAGATGGATTAAAAGCTTAAGATTAGATCATAATAGGGAAACTCTGAGAGAACTCAAAGATTTGAAAGAAGATAAAGAACTTAAATTCCAAGAAAAAATGATTAATGATCGCAGGAAAAATGGTTATAAAAAGTTTCGCTGGGATGGAGCCCCGATTCTTAATGGTGGTCAGACGACTCAATTTGTTATAGGTGCAGTAGAACAAGAATCAGATTGGGATCTACTCAGAAGAATCGATTGGCAATATCAAAAAATGGATTTACGGCGAGCCTATTTCTCATCTTTCATACCGATTGAGGGGACTCCGCTTGCAAGTAAAACCGCCGCACCATTAGCCAGAGAGCATAGACTCTATCAGAGCGATTGGCTTTTGAGGATTTATCATTATGATATGGATGATTTAAAGACCATATTAACCAAGGATGAGAATCTTCCTGAAGGAGATCCGAAAATCCATATTGCCCGTCATTATTTTGAAGATCATAGCAAGGTGGATCCGAATGAAGCGAGCTATCAAGATCTACTTCGCGTACCGGGTATCGGACCAATTTCAGCAAAACGGATCATTAATCTCCAAGCCAAAAACTTCAAATTCAAGAGAAGGGAACAATTGAAGTCGGTAGGCGTCGTATTGAAGCGGGCCGATCCATTTCTAAAGGTTAATGGCACCAATCAAACAACGATGAATGATTTTTTTCAGAAATATCAACAAAAAGTAATGCATTAGAATAGGTGAATCCCAAAATGACCGCATATACTAATATTAATAATGAAAATAGTGATGATAAAGACCCTTTGGAAGTGATTGGACGATGTAAAGGCTATTCCCGTGAAGAGCTAATTAAAAATATTACCCGTCACGAGAATTACTCCCCAGATTTAATCAAACATATTAAGCGACTTCCAGATGTTGTACTACGGAATTTAGGAACTCCAATGGCTAAAAAACTTATTAGAATGGTTCGAGAAATTTTTCGAGAATCTTACAGAGCAAAACAGTTTACCCGTACGAATATTAATGATCGTGGGGTGTTATATGGGGTCGTCTTGTTAAAACATAAGGTAATGGATCTTGTTCTGAATTATTTTCATGAAAGGTGGCCTAAATGTATTATTTGCTTGTATAATGAACATACCCAGAAAACGGGAATAATTAATGAGCAGGGAACTTTAAGAGAAGTTGATTTACCGCTTCAAGTAGTGGTAGAAAAAATTAGCAAAAACAGGCCAATTATCCCCTATTTTGAGGATATCCAATTTTCTGGCAAGGAAATTTTTGAAACACTATATCAAACACAAAATATAGCGCAGAGACAAAATCAGCGTTATTTTAAGCAAATGATCCCCGATAAATGTTTTGAGCTCCCAGGACTTAGAGATGGAATCGAACGGCGTTGTAATGATCAAAATAAAAAAATAGATGATTATTTTTAGCTCGATAAAGATTAATTCTTATTTTAGATATCTGTATGCTGTGAGCGCATAAATCTTGACCAAATCCAAAAGATCTTCGATATAGACAAACTCATCTTCCGCATGCACTTTATTTTCAGGGCGTATGGAACCGATTAGTATCGTATGAATACCTCGTTCTTGGAACCAGTGGGCATCCGTGGTGGGTATGAAAGTCGCAAACTCTTTTGGTTCTCCGTATACCTGCTTTGTTACATTTTGTACTACTTTCGCAAATTTTGAATCTTCGTCAATTAACCCTGGATCAAACACAATTGGCATTTGCACGGTGATATCCAAAAGAGGATCCTCCTTTTTCATCTGATCTATGTGTTCCATAATTTTTTGTTTTATGGGTTCCACTTTCTGTTCGGGGATGGTATTAATGCTGCAGTGGAGAAAACATTTTTTTGGGACGGTGGTAATCTTATTTCCCCCATGAATTTCTGCTAAATTAATATCGCTCACCTTTGAGGGAAACCCAGGAGGAAAAGGATACTTAGTCACATTTTTGTTCAGATCTTCTTTGAGTTCCAGCAAAAAATTCATTAATTTAACCATTCGTTGAATAGTATTAATACCAGAATGTTCATCACGGTAAGGTTCTGGAACATCGGGATGATTCATTCCGTGTGCTTGTTTTCCATTGACAGTAAATGTAACAAAAATCGCACCACCCGTATAGCCAATAGGTGCACCCGCGGGAGCATCACCCAATAGACATGCATCGCCACTAATTATTCCGCTATTGAGTAAATACTCCGCTCCTCTTAGTCCTCCTGTCTCTTCATCTACCACGGCAGCAATGTCTATTTTCCCATTTAAATTTATTCCTAAATCTTTTAAGGTCTTTACAGCAAACAATTCCGCGGTCACACATGATTTATCATCCGAAGAACCCCGCCCATAAATTCGGTTCTCAATGAGTTCTCCTCCAAAAGGATCTTTTGACCACCCTTTAAACGCCTCGACCGTATCGAGATGTCCATAGAAGATTAGAGATTTCCCATTCTCATTTCCATATGTTCCAACTACATTTTTTCGCTTTATTTTTGGAGATAAACCAATCTCTTCCATCTTAGATTTAGTAAAATTAGAAATCTCTTTATAATTGGAAGGAGGGTTTTCGGAGGGGATTTGGACTAACTTTTGATGAAATTCTACAATCTCTTGTCGAATGTTCTCGATTCTTTTCAAAATTGCTTTTTCATTTTGATCCATAATTTCTACACCATTGCTAAACCATATTCATCAATATAGTATTTATAGTTTCTCAGAAAACTATATATGTTTTTATATGAAGAACACAGAATTTTATAACATGCAACTTAATAAGAATTTACTTAAAAAATTAGATTCTGAATTACTACTTTTCAGCATCACTTTTCTCTTCTTCATCCAACTCGTCGGCGATTTGATTTCGTCTATCTATATGATGGATCTTTTGAATTTACAACTTGATGAGAAGGTATTGGGAGTCTTATTTCTCCTATCTCCATTCATATTAGTTATCTTCAGAAAGAAAATTCCTAATGTGTTTTCCCAAATTATGGTCGTGATTTTAGTGATAATGCGAATTATTACACCGCTGGTAAACACTTCTCTCAAGATTGTTACTGCTGGATTTGGGGTCGCATGCTTTTTACTATTTTTCCCGTCCTACTTTTCTGGAAAACCAAAAGGAGATCTCAGCATTAAACTATCTACGGGATTCGCATCGGCGATTTTACTATCGATAATGTTTCGAGCGTTAAATGCAACTATTGATATTTCGATGTACGGTGCGTTCCAATTTATTGGATGGATTTTGGGTGCTTTAGCAATAATCGCGATTATAACACAACATTACTATGGTAATATGAGCAAAATAGAAAACTCAGACGCTTCAGAATCAAAAAATGAGGATAATTCGTTAAGAAAACCTAAAAAGGTACGTGGAGTCATTTCCCTTTCTTTAGCACTTATGAGTATTATCACTCTGAATTATTTTGCGTTCAGTAGTCCTACTGTAATTTCTCGATGGACAGACGGAAATTACATAGGTATAACTCTTTCCATTGTAGTAATGATTATCCTTAGCATCCTATTACTCGCCTTAAAACCCGAGATATTGAATAAATTAGATAGAAGGATTATTTGGATTTGGAATCTTGTTTATGTTATTGCTCTGGTACTCACAATAGCCGTCCATACGTTTCCATTTCCCGCAACTACAACTGACGTTGTGACGAATGCGTACCCGCTTGCGTGGTACTTATATCTGCCGTTAGGGATTATGATCGCACTATTGCCAATTGTATTTATTGACTTTGCACTTCTTTCGAGAGAAATCCTGAACCAAAGACCAAGTGCTACAAAATTAGGAGTGGGATTTGGGTTAAGTGGATTATTTTTTATTCTGATAACCTTTATACTTATATTTACAAATGTTTGGGGTTATGTAGATCCTATCAGCAATATCTTCCGAAATCTTTTCTGGCTTCCCTTTTTACTTGTTGGTATAGCAATAGCGGCTCCGATTGTGTTAGTAAAGAAGCGTTCCATTGACTTTTCATCTATAATGACCTCAAAAAATCGGCAATTAATATTGGGTATTTTTTTTGCCGTAATTTTGGTTGGGACGGCAATTCCTACCTTAGTATATGAAATAGGACCTCTTAGTCCACCCAGTGAACCAGATACGCTTAAGATTATGACCTATAATATTCAGCAAGGTGTTGATGGTGATGGAGAGAAAGCATATGACAAGCAACTTGAAATAATTAAATCAATAGATCCAGATATTCTTGGACTACAAGAATCCGACACCGCCCGTATCTCTGGTGGAAATTCGGACGTGGTGAGATACTTTGCGAGCAAATTACCCGGGTATTATTATTCATTTTATGGTCCAAGAACTGTTACTGGGACTTATGGGGCGGCTATATTATCAAAATATCCCATCAAAAACGCACAAACCTTCTTTACTTACAGTAATATAGATGAGATTGGCACGACTCAAGTAGTTATCTCCGCTGGAATTGACTTTAATGTATTTGTAAATCATCCTGCTGGAAATGATGATGCGAAATTAGCTCATATGACAGAACTTATGACTCGGGTAAATGCGTCAACAAATGTCATTTCTATGGGAGATTTCAATACTCGGGAAAATTCAACTTTTTATAATATGTCTGTAGCAACACTAAGAGACACATGGCGTTTTGACAACCCGGATACACCAATGCCCGATCGCATTGATTATATTTTTGTATCTACAACTTTCACGATTAATGATACAGGAGTAATTACAATGCCTCAGTCATATTCTGACCATGATACTTATTGGACAGAAATAGCCTGGTAAACCAAATCTCTTTTTTTCCTTTTTTTATACTTAATTTTTGTTTCTACAGCTATAAAAGGTGATTCTTAGTCATTATCTATGATTTTCCATATTTTAGAAATTATCCACTAATCAAGTGTTAAAGAAAATTCCATATCGTCATAAGCAGCAGAACTATTCGGAAAAATACCTTGAGCTCTTTTTTCCGCTTTCTGACGCATTTCTGACGAATTATAGAAACTTGCATCGAAGTGAGTTAAAAATAACTTTTTACAATTTGATTGTATGGCTATCAAAGCAGCTTCCTCCGCTTTTAGATGAGGCCACCCCCATTCTTCTTGTCCGGGTTTATAAGAACATTCCGAAATAAATATATCTGCGTTTTTCGAGAGAGCATATAGACTCTCGGTCATTCCCGTATCTGTACAATATGTAAGGATTTTATCATCAATTTCAAATCTATATCCTAAGGAAGGATCAGAATGAAGTAATAAATTACAAGTTATAGGAAGTTCTAAATCATGGAATCCTTCTTTTAATTCAACTATTTGTAAATTAATAGGCAGGTCATATAATGATGTAGAATATGGATGATTAAACAACAATTCTAAATTCTTTTTTGTTCCTTGATATGTAAAAATCTTTAGGTTTTGTTTAAAATTAAATTTACTTAAGGAGTGAAGCCCTATTATGTGGTCAAGGTGTAAATGACTTAGAAAAATGAGGATAGGCTTATTTTCCGTGATATGTCGATCTATCTTATAAAAACCATTTCCGGCATCAAGAATAATATAGTACTGATTTGTCTCTATTAGAGTTGAGATGGTATTTCCTAATTCAGTCGAAAACCAACCATTTGTTCCTAAGAACACGATTTTTATTTTTTCCATAGATCTTCTAATTATCAATAGAAAATGAGTTAGAAAAGTCTAAGCGTTATATAATATTATCAGAAATTAGATATTTTCACTAATAAAATTTTTGATACACTAAACCGCCCACACTTTCTTCAATAATTGAATAAAAAACCAGAAAAGTTGGGATGGAAAAATATTTTCTAATGTTTTATAGTGTTAAAAATTTATTTTCTATACTTTTTTAACCGAAATAACATCAACCGGACACATATCAGCAACTTCTTGGACATATTCAAAATCTTCATCATCAAACGATCCTTTGGAAATAGAGGGATTGGTTTCCCCACCTATTACCATAGAATATCCCTCATCATCCCCCTCAAAATGCTCTTGATCCATAATATAACAATTCGCACATGCAATACAACCAGTTCGGTCAATTTGGATTTCATATTTCATTTATCCATCGCACTATAATTTTACTTAATTCAGAGATCTAATAAAAATAGTTATATCATAAAATTTGAAAGTATTTTAAAGTTTCTTTCTTTTAAATCCTAGATTTCTGAAAATATTATAAATCAAAGATTCATAGCGGTTCATAGATCAATTGGACTAAATCAATCCGTCATTTTGGAGGATCTCAACATAAAAGAGATGCAACGATTCAATGGTGCCCTCTCAAAATCGGTGACGCTCGAATTTTCGTGGCATCAACTCAAAACCATCCTACAATACAAGCCTGAATGGCGTGGCAAAGACTATCAAGAAGTAGACCGCTTTTTTCCCTCAAGTAAGCTCTGCTCTGTCTGCGGCTATATAAATGAGGGATTATCTTTAAGTGATCGTGAATGGACGTGTCCCGAATGTGGCACGCATCATCACCGAGATAAGAACGCCTCGGTCAATATTAAGAAAGAAGGAATACG
>SHMW01000057.1 GCA_008080735.1 Promethearchaeota archaeon | reverse complement strand
CTATCAAGTGATTGGAAAACTAATAATAATGGAAGCCTATATTTGATTATAAATAAATATAAGAAGGAAAATATTTTTTAAGAATACTCTCATATACCATATCTGTGAAGGCAAAGAGCCAAAATAAAATCACAAATGCAAAACCATAGCCCAAAATGTAATAAAGTTAAAAGGGCAGAGCACTATCCGAAATCAAATATGATATAAACGAAATTGAGATTGGCAACCAAGGGAAAGACATAAAAAATTTTGCTATCCCGGTATATAATAACCGATCATCTTTATACTGAAAATACCTTCTAAGAATGGATATACCCATATATAAGAAAAATAAAACTATTATTATCGCAGCTACTCCATTAAACATTTCTAATGGTGTAAAAGTGCCATTTTGAATTTTTACCTCCAATTGTAATATCTTATTAGATTTTGCTCGTACAACTAATTATTTAGTTGTGTTATATAAGTAATATCATTAAGTGGTTATTACTTTGACAAATATATTAAAATAGTATTTCAGCTAATCACTAATTAAATTGCTAATATTTAGTGAATGAGGTCAAATTAAAATGGTTCATGATGAAAATACTAAAGTTAAGATCACCCTTGATAAGGATCTAATTTTCAAGTCTTTTTTCGAGTTTACTGAGACGAGCAAAATTCTTATTGATGAGACATTAGATAAAACTGGACAGATGAAAGGACCCGATGCCGCAACATTATTGGGAATGGCGGTGATAAGCTGTTTGAGTGCCAGTTTTATTTTTTGTCTGAATAAGCGAAATCTTTCTTTAGATGATTTAGAGGCCGAAGCCGACATTTCCTTCTACAACACAGAAAAAGGATATGAGCGAATTAAAAGAATTGATGTCAAAATTATTCCAAAAACCGATGATCCCGATGTGCTAAAGAGGATTGAGCAATGCACCAGAGAGATGCGAAGCGGGGATATGTATTTTGAAGAAACTTGTATTATCACACCCTCTATTCGTGAGGGGATCGATATAAATGTGAAAATCATTAATAAACATTCAGCTACTTCCTAAAAGATAAAGCATGTCCCTATGTTGTTTGCACATAATTGGACTTAATATACTTTTTTAGATTAAGGGAACAACCATTTTTTCTATTTTACCCTCATTGCACGAGGGGCACTCCTTTCCGACTAATTCTAACTCTGTATGAACATGATTTGAAGAACACTTTGGACATATTTTATCATCCTTGGAAAAACCATTTCTGTTGGGAGAAATGTCTGCTTCAAAAATATTCAAGCAATCGAGACAAATGCAATACGAATTAAATCCAGTATGTATTCTTACTAATTCTTTCCAATTTCTGTAGTCGGAGAATCCCCATATTTCAGAAATAATCGTTCTCAACGACTTGCTCTTCTCTTCATAATTTATTCTCAATCCTGATTCATCCTCAATATAGGAATATCCACCAGAGCCAGAAGGGAGGGTAAAATCACAATTATTACATCTATAATCATTCATAGAAAATATAACTCACATTCACTATTTTATTATAATCCTTGATAAACAATTTTTATTTGAAATGAAGAAAGCTAAGTTAATTTTTAAAAATATCTTTTATTTCCTAAAATTTGTTTTGATTCCTTCGTTTTTAATTGTAAAACATTTCATCCGCTTAAAAAAGGGGAATAATATATGTAAATTAAACTAAAAATAAATTAAACTGAAATGAAAAAAGTAACTTGTTTTATCAAAGAAATGAAAATCATTCAGAATTTACCTTGATTTCTTGTATCAGAGCATCAATTTTTTCTGTGTAATTACCCTCTCTTATTTCTTTCTCAAGTATTTGAGCTGTCGCAAGAGGTTTTTTCTCACAAAATTCCCCGATATTTTTAATCAATTCATCTCCTGCTCGTCCTCCCATGGTTATGAAATATGCTATGTTATTAAATTGGTCTCTATACCGAGAAATATATGTTCTTATGGCGGGGGTTAATCTCCCTGCCCAATTAGGAGTTCCCAGAATGATTGTATCATAATCCTGTGGATTTTTCTTCATTTCTTCGATCTCTGTCAATTTCTCTCGAACCGCATGATATCCAGAGCGCAACCAGCCAAAAATTCCAGAACGTTTAGTATTGTCAATAATCTCTTCAACATCCGCATTAAGTTTTCCGGCGATTTCTTCTGCTATTTGCTGGGTATTACCTGTCCGTGTGTAATAAACTACTAAAACATTCATACTTTTCTACCTATTGGTAGGAAATATGTTATGGTATTAAAGATTGAATTCTATTTTTTATAATGGCATCCTTATTTTATATTTCTGATTTATGATTTTTCTTTGAAAATTTACTAAAATTTTATTTTTCTCATTTATTTTACAGAATAAGGTATTGAACGTTTCTATTGATTGTGGAGGTAAATATGAAAATTCTCTGTGCGGGATTAAGAGACTACCAATCTGGGAAGACAACCTTAACTATAGCCTTACTTCGATTATTTAAAGAATTAGATCAAAAAGTCTGTGGGTTCAAGCCAAAATCCGGTAATAATCTCTGGTATCACTGGACACAAATAAAGAACGCCCTAAAAGAGGGCTGTTTATATGGCAAAGACGCGAAATTTATACATGATGAGATGTCAGACCAAACCCCAATTAACTTGATAAATCCCATACATCGTTTATGGATGCCTACTTTGAATGAAATGTCGTTTGGGGGATTGCCGCATTTTATTTTAGATCGAATCACTATTAATAACCGTCAGATTGTTGCACTTAATTCCTATGCTGATTGCCCCGTGGATCACGCTTACTTTGAGCCTTTATTATTCCGCAGTGAGCAGATAAAAATTTCTAATAGAGCGGATCTCCAAAACCTTACGAAATTATATGAAGAAGCAGATAGGACAGCTGAGAGACTGCTCAGTAAAAAATATGATATTCTTATCTGTGAAAGCTATGCGGATACAGGTCTTCCTTGGAATGGAATTAGTGAGTTGGATTATGTTTTCACAATTGAACCATTCCATCTTTCTCTATATGAAGGAGAACGCTACTTACAAGCATCTGAAGTGGTCTCGACGCTCTGCATTGAGCAAAAGACTGAGGAGATTATCGAGCCTTTAAAACCACTAAAAGAAATAAAAATCCCCCCATTTGCGGATAATGTTGTTAATAACTATATAATATTGATAAAAAACGAATTTGGTGGGATCTTTGATAATCTTTCTTTTGACAAATAGTTAAATATCATCAGCAGATCCTTAACTTAACTATGTTAGGTTGGTACTTTTTTTTAGGAATTATGGGAATTGGTATGATCATCTTGCTGATTTATGGATTACCCCGGAAACATATTGAACGACAAGCTAGTATGGAAGGTATTGAGAGCAAAGAAGTCGTGAACGGTTTCGAGAAAATGGCTAAAACACCCCCCTTTATGCTCTTTCGTCATAAGATTGTTTCTAAAGTAAAGGATTTAGATCCCACGAGAACTATTGTTGATTTAGGATGTGGTTCGGGGAATTTAATCGTAAAAATCGCAAAAGAAATGAAGGATGTGGAGTTGATTGGAGTTGATATTTCATCTGAAATGCTGGGACGAGCAAAAAAAAGAGCTGGAAAACAAGATTTAGATTCTGGCATCAAATTTAAAATCGGTTCAGCTGATTCACTACCTTTTAGTGATAATTCTATTGATATGGTCGTGAGTTCTCTTTCCTTACATCATTGGGAGGATCCCTTAGAATCTTTGAAAGAGATTAATCGCGTCTTAAGACATAACGGAAAGCTTCTATTATTTGATTTTCGACGAGATGCGAGGAGACTTTTTTATGGTCTCTTGATCTTCGCGACAAAAGTGGTGGTACCAAAAGCCCTTAAGGAAATCAATGAACCTTTAGCTTCACTCAAAGCGGGATATACACTCCAAGAAATCAATGAAATATTCAAATCTAGTCCATTCCATCAATTTGAAATCGAACCTTACCTTGCGTGGTTATTTATAACAGCGAATAAAAACTAGTAAAATCTTGCTTTATGCTCTATATAATAATAATCAACTTTATTTAGTATGAATTTGGATATTACGAATTTATTATTTTTACACTTTTTACGCCCTTTACAACAAATATGTTGATCTATATAGACTATATCCCTACCTCTAAATTATAATGCAATTCTTTAAACTAAAGTGTTTGTTTTTCTTTCATAAGAAGAAGAGGTGTAAAAGAATGTTAAGTTTTGAGCAAATTGCAAGGTTGGATGATTCTGGTATTTACTCGATATTAGATAAATATGGGAGTACGGATATGATAACGGCTATTATTAAGGAATATCCGGATTATTATAATCTTCGAGGTGAAGATACCGCAACTCTATCCTATGCTGAAACTAATCAAGTGTTGGAAATTCTAAAAAAAGAACTCTAATTTCTATTTTTAATGACTTTTTCGTTTAATTAAAATATATGGAATATATCTTCTTTTGAGTTATAAATTATATTTATATATCTGATTTAAACTAGATTAGTTAGAACATTTTCTAATATTATGGTATATGAAAAATGAAAACCCAGAGAGATCATTCGAAAGTCTCTATAGGAGACTGAAAAGCCATGAATTCTCGAAAACTAATGCCCTAAATTCCTTATATGATTTTATTGAGAGGAGTGGTCGGGAATCCCTTCGCATAGATGCCTTAAACCTTATTTCTGAATTAAAGATAAAAAATGAAAAGGTATTTTCACTATTAGAGAAATGTTTAATATCCGATGAAAGTTCAAAAGTACGGAAATTAGCCGCTCGAAGCCTTATATTAGATTACCCTGAAAAATGTAAGAAAGTCATCCTTTGGGCTGTAGAAAATGATAGTTCTCCCTCTGTGTTAAAAACTATCGAAGATCTTTCTTGTGGTGTAGATGGTCATAAATTGGAATTCTTAGACAAATGAAATTCCAATACTCGAAAATCATATTGCTTAACTTAACTCAACTAAATTAAAATCCATTTTGGAACATTTGCCTTATAGCTTATGAACTTGTCTCCAAACATTTCCTTCAAAATATTCTCTTCAAAATTTACCATTTTGTTGTATACAAGAAAAATGAAAGGCAATAAAGCAACTGCGATCAGTGAAATAGAAATCATAATGCACCCCACATAAAGCAAAAAAATTCCTAAATACATGGGATTGCGCGTATACCGAAAGATTCCCTCGACAATAAGAGTATCTGGTGGTTGATGCGATTTAAACAAAATCTTATGTGATAAATAGATAAGAATCAGCGCAATACACATTATTATGATAAATAGAGGCATTCGAATTAATAATGGAATGTAAGCATTGAGTACTATTGAAAATTCAAAAATGAATGAATCTAAAAACCAAACTCCAATAAAAACGATCGGAATTATGGCGTGGTATAAATGAGCATTTGGCAATTCTCGTTCATGACCATCATGACGTTTCATCATTATAACTTTGTAATATTTTATTATGAATTTGAGTGAATTAATTTACTATATTAATATTAATTATAATAATGAATTCGGAGTCCAATATTTATAAAATATTTTAATATTTGGAACAATAGCATTATATCTATGAATATGAAAAAGCTACAATAAAATAAAGAGATCCTAATGTTATTTAACGTCCATTTGTTTGGTATAATTGATTAAAATGTTTGTTAGATCTTCCACTTTTTCGGTGGTGACCGCCCCTTCAGTCCTCCAAATGATTTCGCCCGTTTTATCGAGTAGCATAATATATATTGTATCTTCGGTGTTAATATTAAGCGCTTTTTTAAATTTAGTTTTATTGATGTATAATGTTATTGTATGGTTTCTTGTTTCTCTATCGGGAATGCCGGCCCTCATCCCTCCATCAATCATAAAACTCACAAATCTGTATCCACTACTTAGGGTGGGTATTTCATAGAGGTACAAAAAATCATATTGTGCATAAATTGGGTGTAGAGCATATGTCCATTCATCTACTAGGGATTGTTGGATCCTCTTAAAAGGAATTATGACCAAATTTAGATCTCCTTCTAAATCATAGGGCAATTTGAAATGTCTTCGTTCTAAATTATCTCCTTCCACTTCTGGGAACTTTTGACTGATCATGATATTCTTATTGTGAGAATTTATAGTAATTTCTTAAATCTACATGTTATTTTAGATATAAATACGTTCTTCTAATATAGAAAAAGAAAAGTCTATGATTGGTCTTATTCTCATTAAATAATTTGGTTTTTTATTTTTGTTTTAAACTATTCTTTTATATAAAGCGCCTTTTTGTTAAGTATATGAAAAGTTAAGAAAGGGTTTGGGCTGCGTTTAGGCTGCTTTAAACAGAGAAGAACCAGATCGCGTTCCAAGTTTCATAATTACCGTAGACGGGAAATTATGCGATGAGGTCATCGGACCTTCCCCACGTACTGCATTCGAGGTTACGGATGAATTAAAAGAACAATATCCAGAAGATTGGACTGATAGAGTGAATGGGATCCTCACGAATATCGAGAAAGAGAAGTTGAGGATGCGGTGAAATACGCCATCAAAACATTAGACCCTGGCGGAGGGGTTATTCTTTCTCCTACAAATATGCATCCCGCTATGAATAAAAAACAAATTGAATGGATATTGGAAGCGAATATGAACTACGGCAAATATCCCTTGGATTTTTAAATTCTTCTTTTTTTCTTGTTTGCTTTTTAGCTCAATTTAAAATTTATATGAAATAAGGTTTTCCTTGTTCTATATCCTTAATGACATTCGGTACCTGGAATAATTCCGGATGTTCTGTATGGATGGGAAACACCTTTTTTGGTTTTAATTGGTTAATCATAGCAAGAATCTCATCTCCTGATGCGTGACCCGAAGCATGATATCTTTCTTTTTCATAGTGTAATCCAAAACGGTGTACCCAATTCATAAGCACTTTCTCTTCAAATTCTCCCTCCTCATCGAAAGGCTCGGTCTTTAGATTAAACAGATAGCTTCCTTCTGGGGGTTTTATGTCAATTAATTCATTTAGGTCATAAAAATTTAGTTGGATTACATAATCGCTGGGTTGTTCATTGATTTCATAAGCTCTGATTAGTATATCATCATATAAATCAGAATATAATTCAATATCTCTATTTTTGGACCATTCAGTTGTATATGAAACATTGTACTTATTTCTAGAATAATCTGCATCTGAATAAATCATACTCCTTTTTCTGGGTAAATATATCTTCAAATCGTCATTGTGGAGAATATTTCTCAGGTTTAAAGAAGTGTAATGTTGGAGATTATGAATAGTAAATGCTAATTTTGCTTGTATTACTAAACATCGGTTTAGCTGTCGTGCGACCTTATATAATGTATGGAATCGGGTGATAGATTTCCAAGGGAAGGCAGCAATTATCAATTTACAGGATAATTCTTCATCTTTATGTAAGAAATTTAACATATTATTAAATACATCATCTTCGCTCATCTTTTGATTATCATCTATTCTGGTTCCCTCTGTAATTAGGACATCAGGGTTTTTTTGGGCCTCGGTGAGAAATTCCTCTGAAATTGCTTTCTCATGTTCATGTCCATGGAATCGTATATCTCCCGTGTATATGATTCGTTTCCCAGCTTTAGTAAAAATCTCGAATGCCATCGCCCCCGGAACCGAATGATCTACGGGATGTGCTTTGATTTTAAAAGTTAGATCGCTTTTTGGAACCTCTATAATTTCCCTCGGTTTAATTATGTGTATCTTTCTCTCAATGTCCGATTTTTTTTTGCATAATTCACCAGGAGTATATCCACTCTTCAGTTCTTTAATCTGAGGTTTTTTATAACATAAAAAATCCTCGTTGGACAGGTTTTCAATAATTTTTAATAAGCTTTTAGTAATTGCCGAACAATAAATGGGGATCTCTGGCGACATAAATTTGACATTCCTGAGGTGATCAAGATGACAATGTGTTAGGAAGAACGCAGAAAGGTAAGGAGCACCATGTTCCTCCAAATAATCTTCATAACTGATCAAATCTCTCTTGAATAGATATTCCGCATTAGCGCTTAAACCAGAAGCGCACACATCGCGAATCTTGTCTCTTCCATATATTCCTGGAATTTTTGGTACCAACCCAAGATCTAAATAGTCCCGTAGATCGTTATTCGTTCTTGGGTTCAAAAAATCTTTATAAAACGCATTTTCTTTTGAAAAACACATTCCATTATCCAACATGATTCGCGTTTCATCTTCTTCGATTACTATACAATTCCCACCAATCGTAGAAATCCCCCCATAGAATCTTAGACGAGTCATTCTAATCCTACCTTTATCTAAATAATAAATTAACCTTAACCTTCTGAAAATATAATATTAATCTACCTATTAAATCATAAGGAACTTAACAATTTTAACTAGATATTATTCTTACTATAAAAAAAAAATGAAGGGTGTTGATATTTAGATTATTCCTGCTTTTTTCTTTTTCTCGGTATGTAAGACTTCTATATCCTTTTGTAGTTTTTTATATTTTTCTTTGTCTATAGGGAATCTACTCATACTAATAATGGCTATAATTAGGGCTGTAATTGGAAATAGCGTCATCAAGCTCCTTAATCCAAAAATAGTTTGATCAGTAGTTCCAACGGGATCAAAAACTTTCCAGCCAACAGAATTAAATACTAAACTAATTGACAAGAAGATCAGGATAGTTGATAAGCGCACAATGAAGGCATTAATTCCGAAATATCCTCCTTCCCTTCTTATTCCTGTTTGAAGTTCATCATAATCAATTATTGCTGGGATTATGAGATCGATAAACATGAATGACCCAGACATTCCAATTCCGATTAAAAAGAAACAAATAAATGCGATTATAACGTCAGATATGAATAAAAGAGGAATTAGAGTCACTATGAATACTGTCATTGAAATCATAAACCCCTTTTTTAAAATCCCTGTTCTTATTATCAACCATCGCCAGAAAAACATAAAAAGTGCCGCACTGATAAACGCCGTTCCTAATAATAATCCTAAGAGGATAGTCTCCCCTTCGCCAATCTTTAGTACAAATTCTCCATATAGTGGAACAATAGTCGGTAATAATTGCCAAATATACCAATTGGCTAAACCGGCGATGATATAGGTCCGGAAAGCCTTGTTTTTGAAAGAATATTTCAACGATTTCAAAAGAGATGGTGCTTTTTTAGAATCCTCTGAAAATTCAGCTCGTTCCCTCACTCCGAATTTGATGAAAACAATCAAGCCTAATGCTATAAAGATGGCAATTAGAATGGCTGTGAAACCGTAATTACTAAAATATTTTTTCTCAGTTAATTTAGGGATAAATAAAGTTGGGAAGATAAATGCGAAAATCAGACCAATTATATTAAGTACTTGTCTAATGGTATTTGCTTTTGTTCTCTCTTCAAGATCTTGGAAGATCTCTGGGAAGAGACTTTTACTATTAACTCCAAACATCGTGTAAAAGAATTCAAATAGAAAAATTATAACCAGAAAGAAAAGACGCGTTAGCATCAAATCACTTGTTATTGGAGGTAAAAATAATAAAATTAGTATAATACAGAGAGGTCCTATTGCTACATAAATATACGGTCTCCTTTTACCATATTTTGTACTTGTTTTATCGGAAAGAGTGCCTAACAGTGGGTCATTTAAGGAATTCCAAATAGCCCATATTATAAAACCGAATGTTATGAAATCAACATTTAACCCGACCACTGAGAAATAGAATGTGAATGTAAGGAACGTAAAGGTTTGATAAGCCACTGTATCGGAAAACTGTCCGAATCCATACCCTATCGCATTTTTTAATGATATTTTCTTTTTTGATTTATTTTCTTTACTCTTCAATTAAATATTCCCCTTGTTAGCTCGCAATATTAGATAATAGATAGGTTAAATCCATATATTAAATAAATCTTTTCCAAACCTTTACATCATTAATAGTGAGAATTTCTTTTTGGTTCCTATTGCTTAAAGATAGAGATTAGTCTTGAGGTCGAAAAATTTACCTTATTAATACTTCCATAATATCTAATTTCGAGTAATTATTAAAGCAACAAAATATTCCAAAAAATGTGATAGCCGCTTGGATCCCTTCGTGGATTAGTTTTATTATTGTAATAAGCTTAATTCTTATATTCTCGAAATATGAATTAGGGCTAACTTTAACCGCGGGAGCAGTTCTGTTTGCACTATTAGTTGGAGTTAACCTATTAAGCTCATTCGTGAATGTTATTACGGATCCTTCCATAATTCTGCTTATGATCGCCGTAAGTATGATTCCTATTTTAGGTGGAATTATGGAAGAATCGGGATTAATGTTGGAACTTGTCCAGAAACTTAATGTGTCGAAACGTGTTTCGTTAATAGCAAGTCCAGCTATTTTTGGCTTGCTTCCCGTTGCAGGTGGGGCGCTAATGTCTGCACCAATGGTCGATAAAATCGGTAGCGATGTTGAACCTCGACATAAAGTAGCTATTAATGTCTGGTATCGGCATGTCGTAATTCTTATTTATCCGTTGAGCTCCGCGCTGATCGTGGGAAGTGTATTAGCATCTATTAGTTTGTATGTCATATTTATTTCAATGCTTATTCCCTTTATCCTTTTGGTAATTATCGGCTATATCCTTCTTGTGCGATCGATTGAAGTTTCCCCTAGAGATAATGAAAGAGACCTAAAGATTGTTGCAAAAAACTTTATCCCAATAATTATCGCTCCTATTATTGATTTTATTGGAAGAACTTTTTTTAATGTTGCCATGGCTGAGGAAATATATTTGGCGGTTGGGTTATTTGTGAGTTTACTAATCGCTTTAAAAATGGGAAAGATGTCTGCTACAGATATTAAGAATATTACTAAAAATATGAAGATCTGGCGATTTCCCTTGATCATATTTGCGATGTTCTTGTTCCTTGAAATCTTTATTAATTCAGGGGTTCCTGATGATATTAGTTCGCTTAATCTGCCCTACATCCTCTTCATATGTTTGGGATTTTTTTTGGGGTATGCGACGGGGCGCATCCAACTTCCCTTATCTATTTTAATTCCGATATATCTCGTCCAGTATACATTATCCGCGATGCCCTTATTGGATTTTGTGTTTCTCTACGTGGCGATCTTTCTCGGTTATTTAATTACACCTATTCATCCGTGCGTCTCATATTCTGCTACATATTTTGAGGTTGACTATAATAAAGTCGTTAAAGCATTAGCACTCCCAACCTTTCTAAGTTTCGGACTTCTTTTAGGTATCTATTCCTTAACTTTATTATTCTAATTCGTATTAAGAAGTATAGAGAAATTTGAATGGAATGAAATCAAGGAAATTCCATTATATATGCGAAAAATTAACCAATTAATTAATTGAATTTTTAATGGTATCTGTTCAGAATCAACGTGAATTAGGGATTTATTATACTCCTCTCTCTATAGCATATTATGCGACGCGAAAATCGTTAAAGTATTATTTAAATGCAGATAATATACCCTTCTCCTCGAAAGAGTTAACCTTACGGGAGGGGGATGCCCTCCAAAATCTCAGAGAAAGGATAAAAACGATACTTATATTAGATCCGGCATGCGGAAACGGAGTCTTTTTGAAAGTTGCAACTTCCCTTCTTTATGATTTAACTATAAAGCTGAGAGAGACTGAGATTATCAATAATACGTCTCAGCCCTCAGAGACAGACGTAATAAAGCAAATTATTAAAAAGAACATATTTGGTATTGATATCAATCAACCGCTCATTGAAAAACATAATCAAGAATTTCTCCACGATTTCCAAATAGATTTTCAAGACCAATCGCTTTATCCGATACACTACGGAAATTTCTTAATTGAAAATTCAATTTCCGACTCATTTTACGCTCAGAAAACACCGCAGAAGTTCATAGAAAAAAATATAAGATTTGACCTGATTCTTGGAAATCCTCCTTGGGGTGCGGATTTATCTGCCTTTAAACCTAGATTACAGCAGAAGTATCCTTCCATCGCACAAGGGCAATTTGATTCCTTCGCGATTTTTTTATATAAATCCATAGAATATTTTTTGAGAGATGATGGAATTATTGCATTTCTCATTCCCAATGAAATTTGCTTTCTTGACCAATATAAGAGTTTACGTAAATATCTTCTGAAGTTTTCAATATTAGAATTAATAAATCTCGGATTTGAAATCTTTCCCAATGTCCAGAAGCCGGCCTTATTATTGATTTTACAGAAGTCACCACCAAATCCTCAAGATAATGAAACTTTGGTGAGTGTGGACTTTCCGGATGAACAGAAATCACTCATTTTGGATGATGCGAGCGTTTTAGAAGAATTAATTAAAGAAGATCATTATATTCGTTTTCAAAGTCAATTCTCTGAAAATAGAAACTATATCTTCGATATATTTTCGGATCCTCTGGATCGAAAATTAATGCAAATTATTCATTCAAATCATTTTCACACTGTAGGTGACTATTTCTACAGCGGAAGAGGAATTGATACAAATAAAACCGGCAAATATTTTATATGTCCGAAATGTGATGCATTAAATCCTCCCTTCGGACGAGGTCATTCGGGACGCCATAAATCAAAACCATGTCAATCTGACAACTGCGATTTTCTCTTCAAAAAACTAGATGAATCGGTCTATGAAACAATAGAATTGATTTCTGAGGAATATTTTTCTCGGCACCCAAATACTACTCCAGGGTATATAGGGGAAGATCTAGGCAAACTTCATTTTCGGCGACCCCCACGCACAGTAGTCTATGGGACTGAAAATGTCCGTAATTTTATGCATAATGAAAAACTGGATTGCTCTAATGTGATGTGGGGAAGAGACGAGCTTTATTACGGAGAGAAATTACTAATACGCAAAGTATCCACCAACCATAATCTCCAGATAATGTTCCACCCGGGAGGTAAGCTTGTCACTAATCAACAGATCTATATTTTCAAGAAAAAAGATCATATCAAACACGTTTCTCTTTATTATATTTTAGGAATTTTGATCTCCCACTTAATTCATTATTATTATATCAATAAATTCGGAGATCCGTACAAAAAAGTACTCCCTCATTTTACGCAATCTAATCTGAAAGCTCTTCCAATCCCTCTCATCTATCCAGAGGAGAAAAGATATGCGCAGCTTATTTTCATTGTTAAGGAACTTTTGAAGAACGTTTCTATAATTCATACGTGTTGTATGCCCAAACAGGAGAAAGTTTCCTTTACTAGATCGAAATTACTTAAACAAATGGCTACCCTTTATTCACGCTTAGACTCGCTTGTATTTTCTCTGTATAATATTTCCGATGAACATATGCAAGAAATAATCATTCAAAGGGCGGATGCATATGGATTTCGATTATTCTAATGAATATGTAATTGCGACAATAATATATTATCAAAAATATTTTTATATAACTTTAAAAAAATAACAAATACAGTAATTAATTAAAGAATGCTGTAATTAATTATCCGAATACTCAATTAATGAAAGTTTCTATATGACCCTTGAAAAGATGATTCAGTCGGATATTGAATCTTTACGAGAAGAGATAGACCAAAAGAACCAGCGTATCTACAATTTACTCGACAAGATTGAAGACCTAGAAGAGCATCTTGTTTTGCTCGAAAAATCCATTAAGAATCAAGACGAGAATCCCGACAATCCTCTGCTCACTCTGAAGAATATTAAATTAGAAGAACATGAAAAAGAAATCAGACGATTAAAAAATAATATGGGCTTCTTACGCAAAGAAAATCTCGAATTAAAGCGAAAGCTTAGAGATGATACAGAGGGAAGTTCCAGTAAATATCCTGGAGCCACATTAATCCGTATTGAAGAGAAGAAAAAAACACTCCAAGAAATGATAGAAGAAGTACAACAAAGTTTGACAAAAAAATATACGTCAATGAAAAACTTGGAAGAAAAATTAAGTCGTATAAAGGAAAAAATCCAAAAGAAAGACAAGATAATAAATGTATTGAAGGAAGAGAACGATTTTTTGGAAACTTTGATTAAGGAGAAAGATAGTAAAATTAAAGACCTCAAAGAATCAGTTATCAACCTCGAACTAATGTATTCAAAACTTTTAAAAACCGACAAAAATATGGATACTGATGAACAGCATAAAGAAGATGAGGATTAGACATTTTCTCCGTGAATTAGCTCTTTTTATTTCTATTTGAAATTTCATATTTTTTAGTCCGTTGCGATAACACGAAATAAGGATTTCAATTCGTAGGTTTATATATCACCAAAGGCACATATAAGTAAGTGAAAGGAGTCCGATTCTATCATCAACATTGGATTTCGCCCTCTATAAACTTTTAAAAAGAAAAGTTTATCCTTCTCCTTTTTCACATTTGATAAGGATTGGGGCTCTTTTCTTGACTCTTTCTTTTTTTAACCATTCAATTCAATACCATTTTGAGTTCTAATCACTTGCTTATCTGAAATTTAGACTTTTTAAGACAAACCTTTTTAATTCTTTAACTGAATTAATATTATATATATTATTTTTAAAGACAAAGTACTCATTATATTGAGGTCTTAGTATGCCTTCGAATGTGAGCCTAACTTTTTGTGGAGGAGTGTCCGAAGTCGGGGGAAACCAGATTTTCTTTGAAGATAAGGGCTACGGTGTCAAACTATTTTTGGATTTTGGAATAAATATGGTTCAATATGCCAATAATTTTGAAAAATATGAGGAACCAACCTCTCCCGAGCAATTAACGCGCTCATATCTTTTGCCAAAACAATCAAAACTCCCTATAAAAAACCTCTATTCCAAGTATTTTATTTTTAATCAAGAGGAGATGAATTACCTTCAAAAAGTAAACGAGTGTAAAGGAAAGACCGACCCACCTACGGATATTGATGGAATCCTAATTAGTCATCCTCACCGGGACCATTACTATGGAATTGGATTAGTAAATCGAAACATACCAATCTATACCGGCGTAGTAACACAGCGAATAATCCTTGCTTATTCAAAAGCTTCCCGTTCTGTGATGAGCAATTTTTACGAAGGGATTAAGTGGAAATTGTATCGCACGGGCGATATAATAGATATCAAGGAGTTAAAGATCTTCCCAATTCATGTAGATCATTCAATACCCGCCGCCTATGGTTTCATCATTGATTCCTCAGAAGGATTAATAATTTATTCAGGAGATTTTCGAATGCATGGTCCCCTATCGAATATGACACAAGATTTAATAGATAAAGCAAAAAGCTTGATACAACTTAAACAAAAAAACGGAGAAGAAAGAAGTAATGTAATTGATAATTATCCAAATAAGATAAGGGCACTTATTTGCGAAGGTACGCAAATTAATAGGGGCGCTATTGAGTCCGAGCAGTCAGTAGGGAATGAAGTAATAAAACTGATGGATAAAAATGTATATGATTATTATTTGGTCAAATATAATCGGCTTGATTGGGATAGGTTCCGCAATTTTGAAAATATCGCAAAACGATATGACTGGAAATATATCATAACGGAGAAAGATGCCTATTTTTACCATCTTTTAAATGATAAGGCCATTTATGATACGATGCGAGATCCGAACATTTTACTTGATGATAATATTTATGTACTTTTGTATACATATGAGCGATATCCTTGGCAGACGCAGATTAGAGAAATCTTTGAACAGGAGAATAAACTTTGGAGGTGCATAGATCATAATGATTTGAAGGAATTTTCGAATTTTTTTTTATTCATAACCCACATATATCGTGATTTACTGAAATCGTTGCCAAGAGGATTGATGGGTGCATTCATCAGCTCGGATATTGATCCCTATTCAGAGGAGCATCTGGATAATACCAAAACAATAAGGCATGATTTAGAGAAGGAAGGGATACCCTCTTACAGGATCCATGCATCCGGTCATGCGAAACCTCATGATATTGTTTCTTTTATTGAACAAATTAACCCACTCAATCTGATTCCGATCCATACAGAACATCCCGAATTTTTTAAAATTTTATTTAGAAATTATGATATGACAATTCATCTTCCGGAACGCTATGAATCAATTATATTTGATTAAAAGTATGTCTATGATTATATTAAGAAATTATTATTGCTAATTGACTAAAAAGGATAAATATGAAGAAAAAGTGTAAAATATGCGGGATGATAAGAGCACAGAAAGATTTGGTAAATTTAGACACTAACAGTTATTTATGCTTCTCTTGCTGGAATAAGCGAACTAAAACGAGTGAAAAAACAGGAGATAAAAAATGATTTACTTAAATCCTATTCGATAAGAATGGGACATGATCTCGCTCTTATTATTGAATGTATTAATAATCTAAAAGATAGGTATATTTAGCTAAATCAAATTTCTCAATTTTGATTGACTGTGGGGAAGAATCGTTGGTGGGTATTTTTTCTTTTAGGACTAAGTTAAATTCTGGAAGGTACAAATTATTGTAAAAATCCTTCTCATTTTGATTGAAGTCTATAAAAAAACTGAGTTCGAACATGTCATTTTCAAATTGGGCAGCCAATGTCATTTTTTTTTAAACCCTCTTTATAATTCGAATTGATATGAAGTTATAATTCTATTTCTTATGAACTATAATCTTTCTCTCTCAAAAGTGAATATAATATTGATAAGGTGAATTGGGAAGACATTAAATGGGGATTATTATATGTCAAGAAAGGTATTTAAAGATTGCGACAAAAATCAAATTGCCCGATCTTGGTATATAGGAAGATTTAGAAACAGATATTTTGAATTTAAGTAAAGATTTTGAGAATAATATGACTAATCATGCCTAATATGGGTGAATAAGTAAGAGATAAATATTGATGACTTATAATGTGAAACATATAAATAATTATGCAGATTAACATTATCCAAAATTAAATTAATTTAATATTTTGGAAAGTGAATTTTATAAAAAATGAATAATGGATATTTTGGAAAGTTACTCTGGGTAAATCTTTCAGATAGCATCATAAGAGAAAAAAAACCTCCAGAAAAATTCTATCGTCAATATTTTGGAGGGTATGGACTTGGGTGTAAGTTATTATATGATAATATGCCCCCGAAAATAGATGCTTTGAGTGAAGATGCGATACTTGGGTTTTTTCCCGGATTATTAACGGGGACTGCCGCTCCATTTAGTGGGAGATATATGGTGGTTGGAAAATCTCCGCTGACCGATACTTGGGGAGACGCGAACAGTGGGGGAACATTTGGTCCTGCTATAAAAAAGTGCGGATACGACGGAATATTAATTACTGGAAAAGCAGATTCACCTAAATATATATCTATAGTGGATGGTGAAACGGAAATTAGGGATGCAAAGAAAATCTGGGGGTTAGATATCAAAGAAGCGGAAGAGGAGTTAAAAAAAATCCATGGAAGATTTATTAAAACTGCTGGAATTGGGGTTGCCGGCGAAAAATTATCGAAAATGTCTGGAATTGCTAACGATGGGGGCAGAATCGCAGCTCGTTCGGGATTAGGAGCACTTATGGGTTCAAAAAACTTAAAAATGCTTTTGCTTAAAGGAAAGACAAAAATTCCAATCTATGATAAAAAGACATTTAATAACTTGGTCAAGGAGTATAATGAAGGATTTACGGATCTGGAGGGGGGATTAATTAATAAAATCATTTCAAAAATCCCTAAAATGCCTAAAATGATGAGTAAGGTGGGTGCGAATTCAGGTCCCGCATCCTTAATCAAACGAGTTTATCATAATTATGGGACTCCATTTACCAATACTATAAGTGCTCTTTCAGGAGATTCTCCCGTAAAAAATTGGAAAGGTGTGGGGGTTGAAGATTTTCCAGTTGAAAAAGCTCAAAAATTATCTACAGAAAGGATTAACAAATACAAAATCCATGAATATGGATGCTATAGTTGTCCGGTCCAATGCGGTGCGATTTTAAAAATTCCAGAAATTGGCTTAGAAGAAACCCATCTACCCGAATATGAGACGTGCTGCTCATTCGGAACTCTTCTTCTTAACGATGATCTCATGTCGATTTTCAAAATAAACGAGATGTGTAATCGTGCGGCAATTGATACGATTTCGACGGGTGCGACAATAGCATTCGCGATTGAATGTTTCGAAGAGGGCATTATCAATAAAAGTGATACTGACGGATTAGAATTAAATTGGGGGAATTCTGATGCCATAATCGAATTGACCGAAAAAATAATTAATCGAGAAGGTTTTGGAGAGATTCTCGCAGATGGTGCCGAAGAAGCTTCTAAAATCATCGGAAAAGGCAGTGAAAAGTATGTTATGGCCTCTCAAGGGTCCCTCCTTCCGATGCATGACCCGAAAGTATATAGTACACTTGCGCTCAGCTATGCGTATGACCCCACCCCGGGAAGGCATACCACCGCGAGCGGGGAATTTGAAGATACAGCGCCATATGATAAATTCATTACGAATCTGGAATATCCTAAAAAGAAATATAAGGATATGGAATCCAAGGCTCAAACCTTATATCTAAATACTGGGATGCATCAAACCTATTGTTCCGTCGGATTATGCATTTTTGCGAGATATATGGGAGAATATCCTTTTATTGAATTGATCAATGCGTATACTGGATGGGATATAAGTGTGGAGGAATGTATAGAATCAGGAATCCGTATTCAGACATTAAGGCAAGCGTTCACCCTTAGGGAGGGAACTATCTTAGCGAAAAACAAACTTCCCGGCAGAAGTGTGGGTGATCCTCCTCAAATATCTGGACCTAATGAGGGAATCACTATAGATTATCAGAAAGACTATTCCTATTTATGCGAAAAATTAGGGTGGAATCCGGAGAATGGAGTTCCGTTGAAAAAGACTCTTAAAAACTTAGATTTAGAGTTTGTGATTGAGGATCTCTACTAAGTTTTTTATTATTTTTTCAAAGAGAGATAAAAACTATATATTACTTCTTTGACTATTAAATAGAAATTATTTTATTGTAAATATTAAAGGTTGCTATGTCGGCTAATACTTTAGAAGGTTTGATAAAAAAGCTACAAAAAAATGCCATTAAGTTAAAAGGGAAGCATTCTCCCATTTCTGAGCGAGTAAAAAATGAACCAAAGCAATTGGATGTAAAAAATATCCATCAATTAACCAATTATTCGAGAGATCTCTATTTAATTGAAGCAAAGAATTACGATAAATTACCTAAATATCGCTATTTTCTTGTCAAAATGTTAGCTAACGTAAGTTCGGACTTTCTCGTTGAACTGGCTAAAGAATTTGCTCTTGAATATGATCTAAAACTATTACAGTACAGTGTATATCCAAAAACCTTGCGTGTGAGTCTTTTAAGCCTTAAGGAACTACATAAGACGGAACATTATGAAACTTACGTTAAAATTTTCAAAGATTTCAACAATATCTTTCAGAAAAAATTAGAACAATTCTCTAATAATTTTAAAAACAAATAATTAATAGGAATTATATTACCACTTAACTTATAATATTATTAAATCCAATAATTTCAAGAATGATATAGAGCTTGATATATGATGAATGGAGAAGAACGACAATATAAAATGCGAGAGAATACCATAAAGATAGTTGCTACTTTAGGTCCAGCAAGCGACTCGAAACAGATGATCAAGAATCTAATAAAGGCTGGTGCTGATGTGTTTCGATTAAATTTCTCTCATGGTACCCGAGAAGAAAAAGTCGCCTTAATTGAAAGGATTCGAGAGGTAAATGAGTATATAGGGATAATGGCAGACATTCAAGGTCCTAAAATAAGAGTTGGAGAATTTAAGGATGATGAGACGTATTTTCTTCAATCCGGTGATAGAGTAAAAATTTATGAAAAGGAAATTCTAGGAGACGCCGAACAGTTTTCTATCCCCCTTGAAGGTTTTCTTCAATCTATAAGCGAAGGGGATTTCATTTATGTTAATGATGGTATTATTAAAATCCAAGCTAGAGAAAAAAAAGAGGATCATATAGTTGCTGAAGTAGTTGCAGGAGGGAAAATCAGCAATAATAAAGGTGTGAACATTCCTAGTGGTCAAATTCAGCAAAAAGTTCCCACGAAAAAAGATATAAAAGATTTAAAGCTCATAGCAGATTTAGACGTAGAATATGTTGCAATCTCATTTGTTTCGGGTGGGGATGATGTTCTCAGAGTTAAAAAACTTTTAGAAAATTATGGGAATGACGAGATAAAACTTGTATCGAAAATCGAACGCCCCATCGCCCTTACTAATTTTGACCAAATATTAAATGTGACCGATGCTGTGATGATTGCAAGGGGAGATTTGGGTGTTGAGATTTCTCCTGATAAGGTCCCTTTGAAACAAAAAGAATTGATTTATAGATGCAATAAAGAAGGAAAACCTTGCATTGTAGCTACGCAAATGTTAGAATCTATGACCAATTCCCCCGTTCCAACGCGAGCAGAGGCGGCTGATGTATTCAATGCCGTTTTAGATGGTACTGATGCTGTCATGCTATCTTCGGAAACTGCGGTAGGAAAGTATCCTATCAATGCTGTGCTCTTTATGAATAAGATTGCATATACCGCATATGAAAATATGTCTCAGCGTGTCCCTGATAAATACGATTCGGAGCGATTAACTCATACCCAAACCTTAGGACATGCTATTCATTCATTGGCTAATGAGATGGAAGAGCTTAATTTTCGAGGAAAAATATTGGTAATCACGCGAGGTGGATATGGAGCACGAATGATATCAAAATACAGACCCCCTTTGCCCATTATTGCCATAACTCCGTTTAAAAAAACGGCAAGAGAGATAAATCTTGTATGGGGCGTGCAACCATTTCATATCGAGAATATCGACTTCTTTAATATGGATGCAGAAAGTATAATTGAGCAATCTGTAAAATTTGCAGTCGATATTAACGTGGTAGATGAAAATGAGCACGTAATCATTTTATTGGTATCTCGCAAATTCCAAAGACGGGGAAACCTAGTTGGTCTTTATTATGTAGGTGAAATTCTCGAAAAAAGTTCATAAAAAAGTATAAACTCAAAAACTTTGCGCATTAATAATTATATCGCCCGTACTCGCGCGCAAAGTAATATCATATTTGTCTTGCTCTAGGTCCCAATCATCTGATCGAATAAATGTCTCTGAAATTTTTTGGAATCCAATCAGTGGCTCTCTAATAACCACACCTCCTTGACCTTGATTAACTTGTCCGCTTATCTCCGATCCTATGGTATTATTTGTGTCTTTATAATGGAGATTTAAGATGCCTATATCATTAATGATGGAATTAAGCTCAATATCGTGATTCATTGACCTGTTTTGTAGAATATCAATATTTATATTCCCCATAATTGTTGAGATATCCCAGCGGGAGTCAGAACCATAAGTGAAGTTCTGGGCGTTGAAATCAATATTACCAGTATTTATCACAAAATTTAGATTACCACTTAGGGAACAATTCTTAAAATTTCCGCTAATATCCCCCAAAGTGGTCTCTAGATGAATATTGTTTGTAAAGTTAACTTGATCTGCCTCCATAGAGATATCCCCTGTACCTATCGTGAGCTCTGTAGCATCCAACGTAGTATTCGTGCCACACTGAAAACTGATCTTTCCCGCTCCAATATTAGCAGATATGTTGTATTTCAAATCTGTTCGTAGAGTAACGGTTAAATTGACTTTCATGCCCAAAAACCAATTTGTGGGACTAAACCACGCAAGCTCACGCCGTCTGATTTCAAGCCCTTTGGTGGTACTTTGATTTATTATTTTAACAGGATTGAAAAAATCAGACAATGTCCTTCCTAAAATAAAAATTCCTTCCACATGAATATGGGATTCTATTCTCATAGCGATGGTTGAATCTATTGTGGAGGTATTATATTGAATCGTAAGATCGGATAAATCCGTATTAAAAATTAATCCTATCTCACTCGGAGGGGTTTCAGAAATTTGATACTCATCATAGGTCTTAAATTCATCTAAATACCCGTAGGTAAAAAAACCAATTAGTCCAAATGCAAAGATCCCTCCGATAAAAAATATTGAGACGATTAAGATAACCATGAATTTTTTTTGCATAAGAATCTTCCTTTAGAATAATATTACTTTTTATACTATAGTTTAGACTTTACTTTTTAATAAATATGAACTTTTATTTTTGGATTGATTCAGAATCTTAGAAAAAAGCCGATGAATAAGCTATTTAACTAAACTTTAAATAAGATAATATAATGTATAACTAATATAGAAATCTAATTACAAACTATATAGAATCTTAAAAAGGTAAAATAGTATGGCAGAATCTGAATCTGGATCAACACCAGAAAAAGAAGAATCAACTCAACCCGAACCAAAGAAAGAAAAGAAACCCAAGAAAGAAGGTAAGAGCTTTGATCAAGAACTTAGGGATAGATTTGGTAAATGGGGCTATACAACGATATTTGATATTATTGTATTTATCGCGGGAATATATGGATTGGTATGGTTTCTTATAGACTTCATCGCGGACCTTATCGGAATTATCACTATTGGTGTAGTTCTCTATTGGATCATAACCATTATCGTGTTGATTATGATTATATTTTTCCCATTTATGTCCAAATTATTTGTAAAAATGAATAATAAATGGTCAAAAATGCCACTTTCATTTATCGATACTCAACAAAAAATGGCAGAGTTTATTCTCTTCATAGATTGGTGGAGCGTATTAATCTTTTGGTGGGTAGGAACAGTGTTTCTTCTGCATGCATTTTGGTATTGGGGAATTGTATGGATTTTATTAACAATCGCGCTATTTAGAGAAGTCTTTCAGAGAAAGAGCTAAATCAAATCTAAACTAAACCAATTCTAATTATTTTTGTTTTTTTCTTCTTCTACTCATTATTCTCAACCAAACTCAAAATAAAAATAGATCAATGAATAGGTTAATTTTTCAATAAGAGAACCATCTAGCATCAAGAAGAAATAAAAATAAAAAAGAATGTATTAAGTTTGATCTGTATGATCAATATTAACATTGCCGGTACTAGTTGTTAAAGCCAAATCATAGTGGAATGTAGCGGTTGCGAAATCTGAGGAGGTGTAATCCTCTGCACTTCCAGTTGAAGTAGTACCGTCTAATCTTACTCCCACAGAGTTACTCCAATCTTGATAGTACACATACACATTCCCAGTGGAGGTAATTGCGCTTCCCGATACATTCGCGTTCATATTGTCGTACTGTTGGATATGTATGTCTATATTTCCCGTGCTTCCATCAATGTCCCACACGTTATTGGCTTCATAGGTTAGATTGTAGAATCGTAGAAGCGAATTGCCGGTGCTAGTAAGAATCCTAATATTACCATCAATAATTCCATTCGATATAGTTGAATCGATATTACCCGTTGCAGTTTCAAATCGAATTGAACCTGTATGATTGATATATTGGCTCTTAAAACCTATGTTTCCAGTAGATGTTATCAGTTCTATTGTATTCACTGTTGAGTTTTCCGATAAATCTGCAGAAATTGACCCTGTTGATGTTAACAATTCTAATGCACCTACTGAGACATTTTCGGGTACGTTTACTGAGAGATCGCCCACGGATACATCCACATCTATATTATACTCAACATCCGTTCTGAGTAGAATATGTAGCGTCACGATCTTCGTCGAGAACCATGTAGAGGGGTCAAACCATTGATCTTGCTTCATCAAGAATTGAATATTCTTGTCTGCGGAGTTATTAGCGGTTATAGGCTCGCTGAAAAAGTTTGCAAAGCTTTTACCTTCCATAAATAGACCTTCAATTAGAACGCTAAGATTTGCTTCCATATAGGCATCCATTGGGGTCGAATTATAGTTGATGTCTACCTTGGCAAGGTCGAAATCAATATCGATGTCTTCGAGACCAAAGATAGAGCTATTCGTATAGGAAAATTGATAGGATTTTTCGATAGTTCCGGCGGTTGCATATCCGACTATACCAAAAATGACAAATCCCGCAGTCAGAGCCGCAGAAATTACTAAAATCGCAATAATCACTTTTTTATTCATTTTTTATTATACTCCATCAATTTATTGTTCTGTGATTTGAAAGGGGAAAAAGGTTTTTAAATAAAATCGAACCCATTTTTTGTTTTTCAACTTTGAACCATTTTGTCTATTTTTAGATATGGAGATCCGAAATTCTCGATATTGATATCACTGGTTTTTCGTATCTATTTCTATCCTTCCTGTAGATTTTACTAATATACACAAAAGAATTAGAAAAAGTTCAAAGAACAATTTCCATCAGTTTCAAACAAAAAAAGGGAGAGTATGAATCAACTATACTTGCCATACGACAAGCATCACCAAAATACAAAAATCCAGGCAGAAACTGAGGAATTTGTTCTTCCATTAAACTCATTTTTTCTGATACTTAAAGGATGGGGTATAAATTTTTCCATTCTTTCAATATCTCCATCAAGTTGTTTCATAGATGAATTTATAACTTTTTATAATCTTTACTCAATATGGATATTCTTCTCATAATCATCATTTATCTCATTGCAATAATAATGGGTCTGACAGATTATTTTGGGCATCGTATTTCGGGATTGGCTTCTCAATATCGTGATGATATTCTTAGTTTCAGTTCGGGTTTGTTGATTTCTTTGTTATTCTTAATTCTCGTACCCGATTTAATTTCGCTTAACTTCTCGAGCATTCTGTTTCTCTTTATGCTTATCGGTTTTATTCTAATGCATATGACAGAGAAATATATATACCGTCATGTGGATAATAAGCAGAAAGTATTGGAAGAGCTTAAAGTTCTTCATATTGCTGGATTTGGTTTTGATAATTTTATGGTGGGCTTTATCATCGCTACGGTAATTATCATTGATCCTTTAGTGATTATAGAGCTTTCTGCACCACTCTTTCTTCAAATGTTAACCTCTTCTATTTCATTGGACTCCATAGATACTCGATTAAATGATAGAATTAGTAAGACAATCTTGTCCCTCTTACCCATTATTGGCGCGAGCGTTGGACTTATTTTAGAGTTGGAACAAATTTATACTAATTATGTGCTTGCGTTTGCATTGGGCGTACTCTTTTATATGATCATTAGGGATGTGATACCCCAAGGAAAACGCGGAAACCCGTCATTTTTTCTTGTTGGATCATTAATAACCATTATCTTGTGGGCGATTCGATTCTTGATATAAACACATTTTCTTTTGTTAGTCCAGATTTGCTTATAGAAGAAGTTAGGAGAAATTATTTCAGAGGCTTAATCTTAATGAAGACATAATAATATAAATTTAAAATTTCACAAGGTATTAAAAATGTTCTTAGATAAGTTAAAAGAATTCCCCCGTACCCGGTATCTATTAATCATAACTATTGGGGCATTTATATTATTCATATTGATTAATCAATTAATTTTTGCCCCCTTATCGAAGTTAGTCTCTACTTATAATGTTTTAGATCTCGAATTTGCATGGACTACAGATAGAACTGCAGTGATTTTTTCCTCTTGGGGTATTGAAGGTATAGAAGCTCAAACTCTTGGAGTTTACTGGGATTTTCTATATATTTTCGGTTATGGTTTCTTCATCTCAGGTTGTATTCTTTTAGTATACCGCAAATTAAGTGGAAAAATTCAGAAAATAGGGTTATATATAACAATATTACCTTTAGTTGCAGGAATATTTGACCTGATAGAAAATATTAATTTGCTCATTATGCTTCAGAATCCAGCTAACTTTAGTTCGATTGTCCCTTTCATTGCTTCCATTACAGCATTAACTAAATTTTCCCTTCTGATTTTAGGAATAGGATTTTTCTTTATAGGTCTAATCTTCTTGTTGATTCGCACTATAAAAAACAGATTAACTTAATTTTTTCTTTTTTTTCTTTAAAGAATCTACATAACTTTATGAGTAATAACATCATCATGACCTTTTTTATATATAGCTTTTTTAGAAAAATATTCGTTTTGTGAAAGTTAAATCTATTCTTGTATAATAATTGAAATTCCTAAATCGTTTTATAGAATGTTTTCCAATTCTTTCGAAATTAATTGGTTATTATTGGTATGAAAAATTCTAAAAAATTAAAATTCAAATATTCTATATAGAATTATGGGAGAAATATCATATCCAAATATTATTTTTATACTTGCTGACGATTTAGGTTATGGAGATGTGGGATGTTATGGTTCTGAAAAAATACCTACACCCCACATAGATAAAATTGCCTCTGAGGGCATAAGATTTACAGATGCTCATTCATCTTCAGCGGTTTGCTCACCAAGTAGATATTCCATCATTACAGGAAGATATAGCTGGCGATCACGTTTAAAGCGAGGAGTCTTGTGGGGGTATAGTTGGCCTATAATTGAGAAAAGTCGCCCAACTATTGCTTCCATTCTTAAACAAAAAGGTTATCATACAGCAGCGATTGGAAAGTGGCATTTAGGTCTGAAATGGCCCACTCCTAATTATAAACCGATAATGAATCTGATGGAGAAGAAACCCAATGTTGATTATAATAAACCAATTAAGGGTGGACCAATATCGTTAGGGTTTGATTATTTTTTTGGAATCCCCGGTTCTCTCGATATGCATCCGTATTGCTTCATAGAAAATGACCATACTGTAGGAATTCCCAGTATAATGAAAGAAGAGTTATATCAACAACAAATAGAAGGCTTGATGACTCCTGGGTGGCGGGATGAAGAAGTCGATATTAAATTTACAGAAAAAGCTAGAAAATTCCTCAATAAGCACGTTAAGGAACAGAAAGATAAACCATTTTTTCTATACTTTTGTAGCTCAGCTCCTCATCGTCCTTGTGATATTAGACCAGACTTCGTTATTGGAAAAAGTGAAGCGGGAGATCGAGGAGATATGGTTGTACTATTTGATTGGATAGTTGGTCAGATATATCAAGAACTTGAACATTTAGGAATATTAGATAATACTCTTTTAATTATAACAAGTGATAACGGAGCTCGAGCCAGTTGCTATAACGGTAAAGATTATGGTCATAACTCTAATGGTCATTGGAGAGGTCAAAAAGCTGATATTTGGGAAGGGGGCCATCGAATACCTTTGATTGCTAAATGGAAAAATCATATTCCCACAAATCAAGTATCAAATGAACCCACTTGTTTGGTAGATATATTCGCAACTTTATGTGCTATTATTGGAGAATCTCTCCCGAATGCTGCTGAAGATAGCGAAAACATGTTGAAGGCGTTTTTAGGAAAAAAGATTAAAAAAAATATAAGGAAGTTTATGATAAATCATTCTGACACGGGATTATTTGCTATTCGAAAAGGAGATTGGAAATTAATTAAGGGTCTTGGATCAGGTGGATTTACCCCACCAATAAGAAAAAGAGCAAAAAAAGGAATGCCCAAAGGTCAACTGTACAATTTAAAGAAAGATCCCCAAGAACAACATAATCTCTGGAATGAAGAATTAACACTTGTAGAAAATCTAAAGAGAAATTTGAAAATTATTCGCAGCAAGTCTGATACAAATTAAAAAATGCTTTAGATTTAGATATCTAAATCAAGAAATCCCATTTCTTTCTTATAGGCGCTTCTATCAGTATCATCATTTATATAGTCCTAATCAAAATTAGAAAAATCTACAATAAATTTAATTTAACTCTGAAAAAGTGAAATCCTATGGCATTCTAACTGAAAAAACAAAGATAAGTAAGAAAATTAGAAAATAAAATATAAAAAAAACATTTGGAACCTATCCGATTAGTCCTCGAATTCTTCTATTACTTCTCGAATCAGATCCAGAATTTGTCCATAGGTGATCGCATCTTGTAAGTTCCCTTCAATTTCAAGATCGCCCGCCATATAGGCACTCGTCGCATCTAAATCACCCGTACCTAACTCTGCCCAAGTATCTGCTGCGGCACTCATTATTACTGTAGGCTCTTCGGCTTCTCCTTCTCCAACATCAAACTTACCTTCCCCTAACTTGACCCAATATTTGAAATCCGCATCGCTGTAATTATTTTGAACGATAATTTCATCAGTATCTTCCAATTCTTCCTTAACCTCTTCTTCTTGCTCGGCGATTTCTTTAAATAAACCAAATAGCACTAAGGCATCTCCGGGCTCTGTTTGTTCTTTATCCCTAAGTTCTTTAATTTTATCTATTACTTCATCGCTTACCATCTTTATTGACACACCTCTCTATTTTTTTTATTTGTTTTTTGTTTTATATTTTCTCTCTGATTATTTATTCTTATTACACATATGAATTTGATTTTATAGTTTATAACCTTTTTAAATATAAAAATGGCTTTTCGTTATATTATATCTTAAGAGACTTTATTTTTAGTAGAAGAAGGATTTAAATGATTTAATGTGAATAGAATAATTAGGAGAATATGAATTGAAAATGAAATTGTGAATCTCCGTCAAATTATTGTGAGATAAAGCCAATCTCTTGAGATTACGAAGCTTTATCATCGATTCTGGAAGTTCAACTAATTTATTT
>SHMW01000056.1 GCA_008080735.1 Promethearchaeota archaeon | reverse complement strand
AAATCAAGGATAATGTATAACCAAGAATGCTCAAGAAGCGTGTTCTGGCGATAAATCTTTGTCCTTTCGAATCTAATGGGCAATAAAAAACACATTTGTAATTTCCCTATCCTTGAGTTTCAAATCGTTTTGGTCGGCTTTATTCTCTATTCGCACATAAACATTTTTGGACTCCAAAACTTTACCAAAACGTATAGTCTCGGGTTTTCTGGTGAGAATAAAGAACGGTAAAAAAATTATACTAATGATTAGAAGATTCAGTAGGAGAAAAAGTGGTTCAAATCGTAGATAAAAGGAGAGTACAAGCCAAAAAGTCAGCGGAAAGGTGATCTTTGGATAAACTCTAGAGTAAAATGTGGAGAATTGAAACTGCTGTAGCTGAGGCTCAAGTCCCATATTTTTTATTTCTTCTTGAGCAAGTTTAGAAGCCTTTTCTTCAAATTCCGTGCCTGATAAACGTGGAAACGAAAAATTTTTAATACGGTTACGTATTCTATTCTCGTTGATTGACATTAGATTTGGTATAGGTTTAGGAAATTTTTTTTAAAAACTCTTGTAAAATTCTGGATTTAGGTACTTATCAATATGCTTATCTATTTTGTTCTTTACGGATTTAAGACCTTCCACTACAACACGTGTTTTTCCCACAATATCGATATAGCCTAATTCAGCACCGTAGCGCGGGACAATATGAAAATGTAGATGTTTTATTGAGCCGCCCGCATCTCTGCCCTCATTTAAACCTATATTGTAGCCATGTGGACTGTAGAGAGAATTAAGAAGCTTCTGTAATCCCTGAATCGTCCGAGTTATATGTATTAAATCAGCTTTAGAGAGTTCAAGATATTTAACAAGATGATCTCTGGGAACGACGAGAAGATGACCCGGATTATAGGGATACAGATTTAAACATACAAAGAGAATCTCATCTTCGTATACTTTTAGCACTCTTACTCTTTCATCTTCGTCCCGAACCGCACATAGGATACACTCAACATCCGGTCTATCTTTTCCTTGGACATAGTCGAGTTTTCCTAATGCTTGAATCCACTTTTTAAAAATCTTATCCACCTCAATGCTATTTAATTAAGTATACAGAGAAAATCCCGGACCTGATTGAAATTTTTCCGTGTTCTCAAAATCTTCTTGTTTAATTTTGCCGGAACAGAACTCCATGAGAAGTAAATTACTATATGCTTGTACATTAAAGACTTTCCGAACCGTCTGGAAAAAGTGATTTTTTGAAATAGGTTCATTATTCGTAATAAACATTTGATCCGAGATTTCATATCTATAATTATTGATATCTAATCGAAAAAATAAATTTCTTAACAGAAGCAATTTTTTTAGCTCTACGAAAAATCGGATTTTCCTTCCCTCCACACCTTCCAATGCCTCAACGTGAGGAGGAGAGATTTGAGTCGCAATAGAAATTATGATAAGATCTTTCTTTTTTGGTTGATATACCACCATATTTTGTCCTCTCTTATTCGCACCTTCGGTAAAGGGAGGAAATTCAAATTGATACCCAAATTCAAGATTTTCATTGTCTATTCGCTTTCGAAGGATTCCCTCATCTAATAGATAATCTCTGATAATATCTTCAAGATATTGAGCATTAGCAGTCATATTTACGTTATTAATGTAAAAATAGAATATTAAATTAAGTTTTTGATTAATATTTGAAAAAGCTTATCTAAGCTCCTAAAGATGATTAAATTACCTAATATTTGCCCTTAGGTCTTTTTTGAGGTTTTACTCCCGATTTTTCAAGCTTTTCTATATTTTTCTCTAATTCCTCCTTTGGGGTCGCATAGATAATGTCAAAGGATTCGGGATCAATAAAAAGCTTCCCTACAATTCCCAGGCCCATGAGCTCGTTATCTTTCCCAATAAAGGTATTGTCAATACTCATCTTAATTGCTTCTTTTCCATTTTCTAATTCCACCAACTGAGGTTGACACGGTGTGTAACCACTTCCTCGATTGCTTAGTAGATACTTCATCAAAGCGTAATCTAACTCATCTGAAATCTCTCCCTTTTCCTCAATAACCTTCTTCACTTGCGGACTCTCCATTCTAAAAATACCTAACACTTTATTTTTTACTACTTAATAAAGGAATATTAGTATTGATTATTAAATGTTGATCCCCTTTAATATAAAATTTAAGTCATATATGGAATAAAGATTTTCCCCCTCAAACGGACACACTATAAAAGAGTTAAAAGGAAAGAAAGAGTAAATAAAAGTGAGGTTAAACCACAAAGGTGTCAAATGAGTCCAAGAAAATTTTTGAAAATGACTCAAACTGCCTATGTGTTGCAGTACTACCTAATACCGATTCACGCAAGTTTTGAGGTCAAAAAAGATCTGCATTCCAAATGCATATGGGAACCGATAATAATTAAAAAAATAAATCTTTATTATTCAATGTTATAATATATTTGATATAGTTCGATTTAGTCCTAAAAAAGTTAAAATAAAGAGGAAAAAATTCGAAATGCGTAATGAATTCTACCTTGACGTGCTAAAACCTCATAATCCTGGAAGCGATTTGATAGCTAGAACGCTGATGCAGATTGAAGGTGTTGATGTGGTTCGAATAAATGTTGATGAGTTAGATCAGAGAACTGCGTCTTTGCACATAAAAGTCGGAGGCTATGATTTGGACCTTGAAACCATCACCCAAAAATTAGAGGAGCTTAATTGTGCGCTCCATAGCGTAGATGAAGTCTTTTATCAGAGGGATTTTGATAATTCTGAAGAAATTTAGGATTTCGTGAGAAAGTAGAAAAATGCAATTGAACTAATTTCTGGTGAGAATAAGCTCTCTCACATTTTATTTTTCAAGTTATTATAATAATTGATTTAAGGCAACAATTAATTCGCCCGGAATTGCTTCTTGAGCAATAATAACATCTGCTTGTTCAAATATTTCTTTATTAGAGAATCCGGAGGTTTTCGTCTTTATGGCAACGGATTTAGCCCCCAATTTTAAAGCGCCTTCGATATCACGATAAGTATCTCCGATGACTATAATTTGTTCAGGCGAAACATCCAATTTATTACATATATATAATAAATGATCCTTATGAGGTTTAGGATTTTCTACAGAATCTCTTCCAGCAATGACGCTAAAATATTCTAATAAATCAACCGTCTTTAATGAAGTAATTGCGTTTTTTGTAGTATTATATGTATAGATGGCCTGTTCTAACTTTTGATCCCGTGCAAATTCGAGTACTCTTTCGATTCCATCAATTCGAGATGCTTTCAATGCGGCATCATATTCAATATTAGATACCTCCCTATCAATCTCCTCAACAATCTCATTAATTTTTTGAGGATCTAAGCCGTTTTCTTCAAAGATTTTTATTGCATGCTTGACATTGTCTAAAATACTTTTTTTGATACTTAACTCCTCCTTTGGAATCTCATTTTTCTTCAGAATTTCCATCGCGGTGCGACGGGCTTTAATGAAATTAATTTTGAAATGGATAAGAGTCCCATCTAAATCCCAGATTAGTGCTTTCATATTATTACTCAGGTTTTTTATTTTTCATAGGTTAAATCTGAATATATCGGTCCTTTTGGTGTAAGAACAGATTTCTTCAATTTTATTTTTTTAATTCTAAATGGACCAAATTCCTTGTTTCGATTTTCATTAATGATGTTTTTAAAACTATCGAAGGTGTTGTAATCCCTCCTTTTCTTTTTAAGTCGTGCGATGGTTATATGTGGTGTAAAGCTTCTCCGCTTATCTTTTCTGATTTTGAGTCGTTCATTAAGCTTTTCCTCAACTATGTCTTTTATTTTCTGTAGGAGTTCGAGATCTCCTTCCATCCCAGCCCATATAATCTCATAATTTCTGTAGTTTCCCACACCCTTCAAATCATATGTGTATATATCGCCATGGAGTATTTTTTCGTTGATTTCTCGGTCAATTATATGGTAGATTTTGGGAGCAGTGGATTCTTTAATGTTGCCTAGGAATTTTACAGTAAGATGAATATTTTCCGATTCAATCGGTTTGATCCCAGGTTGATTTTTCTTAAGACGATCCATAAATTCTTCAATATTTTGGATAGTTCTCTCATCTTCCAAATCAAAAGCAATAAAAGTTCGAATCATAGTAATCACAAATTAATATTTCATTTTAAAAAATTGTGTAATAGTTTATATAATTAGGGAGCTAGGTCTTTAAAGCGAATATTTGATCGTGTGTTGGTTCGATAATAATAATATTTCCCATAGAGATTTTGATAAAACCAAATTAAGCGAAACTGAAAAGGTAATTTCGGGATCCAAAATCGTTTAGGTATTACCTCGGTTGGCTCCCACTTTCGTTTTGGATTGACATCTTTCATAATGAAGCCTTCTCCGTCCTCTCTGGTCAGACGGTCTAATATTTTGCCTGCACCATCCACAATTTGCGTCTCTCCCAGATAATAAGACTTATAATTGATGGATGGCATTAAAGGCATGTCGCATTTAAAGTCACCTGCATGAGCTGCGTGGATTACATGGACTCCGAGCATTTTAGCTAATTTTTGGGGCGTTTTGAACATAATTTCTCGATTTCTTTCCAACAGACGATCGGGAAATCCCGGAACTTTCTGCTCGGGTAAAGTCCACCAGCAAGATCCACCAACTAAAAAGTCAATGTTATTCAATAATCGTTTTGGAGTACGAGAGCGTATAAACTCCCAACAAAGTGCCACTCCCACATTATATTCATTAGTTTTAAGAATTCCCTCATCACTACCTCCTATGTAATAACAATTTTCCCACATAGTTGGTTGGTCCTTATCATGGATATAGAGTGACTTGTCAGGAAATACCAGTAAAAAAGAATTGTAGATATCAGAACCTCTTTGAGCGAGGAACGAGCCTCCAATAACACCATTATAGTTCTCAGCTAACTCCATTAATAGAGATAAAGGTTCTCCTAAGAAAGCTTGTATAACTGAGTGCATTTTAGGATGATATCCCATTCCAGAGGTAAAAAATTCAGGCAGGATCACCCATTCTGCACCTTCTTCAAACGCTTGAGTCGCCAGTCTTCTAATTTTTTGAAGGTTTTTCTTCACATTAGCGAATTCTGCTTCTAATTGAACTGCTGCAATTTTCATGGTATGTCATCTATTATTTCTTTTCCCAATATTTAAAAATTCGCCAGTCTTCATCGTACAACTTTTTTTTATGTGGAGGAATTAAGTGAATAGTTTCTAGATCTATAATCTTCTTTGAATCAATTATTTTAAGAATATCTTCCAAGAGCATAATCACCATTTTACCTCTTGTGTCTGCATCCGCTGATGCATTATGAGGCATTAAGATCATCCGTATTCCGGGATTCTTCTCTTTTATCGCTTTAAGTCTTCGCAAAATGGAAGGATCTAGGGGTTCCTCGGGAAAAACATCCAATGAAAAATTTATGTCGATCTCCCCCGATTCTAATAATTCAAGTAAGTCATCAAAATTTATCACACCTCCGCGAGCAGTATTAACTAAAAGAGCTTTTGGTTTCATTAGTGTAAGAAGATCAGCATCGACCATATGTTTGGTGGCGGAATTCAGTGGAACATGGAGCGATACCACATCAGCTTCATTAAACAGGTCTTCGATATTCTCTTTATATTCGAGACCAGGAAATAGTTTTTCCAGCTCTACTTTTGGATATTTATCATAATAGATGATTTTTAGATTCCAAGCGTACAGCCGTTTCATTAACTCTGTCCCAATTTCACCCAACCCAACGATACCAACAACCTTATTATCAATAACAGAAGATAATTTCTGATCCAAATCCCATTTTTCATCTGGAGACCATTGACCATCCCAAACATAATTATGAAGATCGATAAGATTACGTAGATTTGCCATGATTAAAGCAATAGTATAATCGGCAACAGTTTCAAATAAGACACCTGGAGTATGTGTGATAATAATATCATCCTTTTCGGGTCTTTCAATATGATTAAATCCCGCAGTAGAAGTCGAGACAGCAAAGATGTCGGAATTATCGAGTATGTTTTCGGAAATTGGATGACTCAAATGACATCCAATAATTTGTGGTGAGTATTTCCCAATTTCTTGTTGTAGTTGAGATTTTGTAGGAAAACGGCCCTCAAACACTTTTAAGTTTGCATTTGACTCCAACTCATGCCATAACTGTTCAATCCGAACCTTAAGAGAATCTTGAATTTTTTCATTTTGTCCAATTTCTTGGGGTGAGAACACATTAGAAGTAAGATAGACTTTTGTTTTCATATTTATATAAGATGGTATCATTCAAATTTTAAAATAATTCTTAAGAAATATAAAAAGGGACAATCTTAATAGTTATCGAGTGAATTAATGAGTAAGATAATTTATCACACCTCACGAAAAGATTTTTTATTACCTTCCTCGAAGAAATCTTCAGCGTTCAATATCAGGAGGAAGGTAAAAATCATACTGTTTTTTAAAAACCTTCGTCTTCAAAAACCTATCGAATTTACGAACCTTTTGGAAAATTACCCACATGTCTCTATCGCTTTTATAATAATCTTGGACCTCCTTTAAGCTAATCTTCTCTATTTCGAATTCAGATGCTTCTTCTGTAAAAAAGGAGTTGGTGAGTTGTATGAGAGGTTTAATCATGTCTGCTCTTTGTTCCTTGAAAAAATTAGCGATGAGATCTATAGAAACACGCCTCCAATCATAATATCTATTAACGGTGTCTTCCAAGAAAGCCGCCTTTAATAGCCATCTCAAAAATGAGGGCGCACTCTTCAGAAACAACACGGCTTCCATAGCTTCCATCCCATGTATCTTAAACATTGGTGTGCTGGTATCTAAATATCGCAACTTAGTGCTATTAGTTATCTTTGGATTTTCAGGTTCATACCCGATCACTGAAAAATTCGAAATTTGGCCATCGAGCCCTAAATCAATTTTATCATTCTTTTTGCTATAGGTCCACACCTTTTTCATTTCCCTTAATGCCAATAACACAAGTGTTTTTATCTCCTCATCCGTTAATTCATGAATAATCTTATTGCCAACTGATTCTGGATTAATCTTCTCTTGGACACAGTAGAATTGGATTTTCCCTCTTTCATCTCTGAACCACGCGCAACCGTAATTCGGTAATATTAATCCAACCTCTTCTTTCAGTATTCTATTATATTCATTATATGCCCAAATATGTCTTTTAACTTGGGCCACGTTATCAAAAATGGGAATTCGTTTATATGCAATTTGCTTTGAATCCCCAACTATTTCGAAAACAAGGGAGATTTCCCCAAATCCTAAAATCTTGATTGGGACTTTTCCGTTTTCAGGATGGTTAGTGTCAATATATTTTTCAAATTCTTTTAACAAATTTAAATCAATATCCATAATTAATAAACACTTATTTCATTCTTGAGTGCGATATAACAAATTTTGTTGTAGATTATTATAAAATTATCTAAATTAGGTTTAAAAAAAGATGGAAAAATATTAGGATTGGAATTTAATTTTTGTCGATAATGGAAAGTTTCTTGACGATGAACCTACCCAAATCGTAAAGAAGCCATCTTCTGCTTTAAATTTATGCTCTGATTCGGAGTAGAATTCAAATGCGCTTGTATCCAGTTCTATTTTGATATTCTTTTTCTCTCCGAGTTCTAAATATACTTTTTCAAAAGCTTGAAGTTCTTTAGGGGGTCGATCCACTGAGCACTCCTCATCACTCAGATAGATTTGAACTATTTCTGCCCCGTTTCGTTTTCCGATATTTTCCACATCAACAGAGATCGTAAACGTCTCTCCCCGTTTAACTTCGGATTTATCTATTTGAATATTGGACATTTTAAATTCCGTATAGGAAAGACCATAGCCAAAAGGAAAGAATGGCTCAATATTTCTTTTATCAAAATATCGATATCCTACATAAATACCCTCATCGAAATAGATCTTTAACTTATCGAGATCACCCGGAAACGTGCGTTCAGTTTTGTGGGCGGGATGATCATCTATCTTCTTAGGATAAGTTACAGGTAATTTTCCAGAGGGAGAAACTTCACCAAATAAAATGCGCGCAAGTGCATCTCCTCCCATCATTCCTGGATACCAGGCGTTTAGAAGTGCGGGGACATCATCATACCATTTTGATACATTGATTGGGCTTCCCGCAACTAGAATCACGACTGTGTTTTTATTTTTACCTAAAGTCTCTTTAATTAATTTTTCCTGATCATCTGGTAAAGCATATGTAGTGCGATCTGATCCTTCTGTGTCACCTTCTCTTTTTAAAAGTAGATTGAGTATAAAATGACCTCCGTGATCGAGTCCCATAATTAGGAAAACCACATCCGCCTCTTCTGGTTTGGATACAATTTCAGCTTTATTGGAAACATAGTTTTTAATTCCTTCATATGGAGTTATTTCGAAAGGTGGTACCACAGCACTGCTGCCTCCGTAAAATGGTTTACCAAATCTTGTATCGGTGTTAGGTCCAAGAATCGCGATTTTATTAATCTGATTTAAATCAAGAGGCAGAAAATTATCCTCATTTTTGAGCAAAACCATTCCCTCTTCTGCAATTTGCCGTGCTATTGCTTGATGTTCCGGGTTATCGATAATATTTTTGGGAGAGACCCTATCTTGAGTCAATAAACCGACTCGAAGGAAGGTTCTTAGCAAAGGACGCACAATATTATCAATATCCTCTTCGCTGATTTCTCCGCTATCTAAAGCTTTTTGTACTTTCTTTTTTTTATAAACCCTGCTCAAGATGAAACTTCCGGGCATTTCAAGACTTAATCCCGCTTTAATACACGCAGAAGCTCCCGAAGTGCGTTGAGCCGCCCCCCAATCGGTTACTGTATGTCCAGTGAATCCAAGTTGGTCAACAAGAATATCTGTGAGGATATTCTTATTTTCTGCGCCGTATGTCCCGTTTATTTTATTGTAACACACCATCAATCCCCAAGGATCTGATTTTTCGATGATTCTCTTATAATTCTTCACATAAATCTCTTGTAATGCGCGCTCACTAATTTCTGTACTTATCTTTGTTCTCTTAGTTTCAGAATTATTTGTTAGATAATGTTTGATGCAACTTGCAATTCCCTCAGACTGAATTCCTTTGACTATTTCCGCAGCTATATCAGAAGAAAGCACCGGATCTTCACTAAGATATTCAAAATTTCTCCCGCATAACGGGGATCGAATAATATTAACCCCTGGCCCGAGAATTTGATGGCGACCAGCTTGTTTTGTTTCTTTTCCCATAGCTTGCCCCATTTTAAATGCTAACTCTTTATTCCATGTAGCAGCTAAACTAATAGTTGCTGGAAACCTTGTACGATTACCTTTAAAACTCGAATGGTATGCCACTCCAAGAGGGCCATCAGTCATACCAAAAGGTGGAATCCCCAGCCGTTTTATAGCTTCAGTAGTCCAGAAATCTTTACCTCGTATTAGTCTAATTTTTTCTTCTAAATTTAAGTCATCAAGAAGCGACTCAACTCGCTTATCAAGATCGTTTTTTGGGTTTAAATATAATTTATTTTGAGACATTGATTTTGAGTCCTATTAAGATTCTTTATTATTATTAGAATAATTAATTATTATAGAATTAAATTATTTCATTTTTAGAAAATAAGATTAAGTAAGCTAATTATGAGAGAAAAAAGACCGAATATCCTCTGGATTTGTACAGATCAACAAAGATTTGATACGCTCGGATGTTATGGTAATAGGTTTGTAGAGACTCACAACTTGGATAAATTAGCTGACGGAGGGGTCCAGTTTATGAATGCCTTTTCTCAGAGCCCTGTATGCACTCCTAGCAGAGGATGTTTTCTTACGGGACGGTATCCGAGAACGTGTCGAGCCCGTCAAAATGGAGCAGATATACCAGAAGGAGAAGTTGTTCTTCCAAAAATCTTATCTGAGGCAGGGTACATATGTGGACTTTCGGGAAAACTCCACTTATCAGCGGCAGATCCAATGGTGAGGAGAGGGACTGAAAGAAGGATTGATGATGGATATGATGAGTTTCATTGGTCCCATGATAATACTAATCTCTGGCTAACGAATGAATATTTTCAATGGTTAAAGGAAAAAGATGCTCAATATGTAAAAAAGCGCTTCAAAAAGTCCAGATTTGTTCAGTATGGCTGGCCCGAAGATTATCATCAGACCACATGGTGCGTCGAAAAGGGGATTGATTTTATAAGACAAGCAGCGAATTTTAATACTCCATGGCTCTTCTCAATCAATATATTTGATCCTCATCATGCTTTCGATCCGCCTGAGAAATATATCAATCGGTATATGGAAGTTTTTGATGAGATCCCCCTCCCCAATTATCACGAAGGGGAATTAGAGAATAAAACTGAATGGCAAAAAATTGATCATGAAGGAGCATATGGCCAGACAGAACGATTTAATTATACTCATATGAAAGAACGAGACCATAAGTCTTTAAAAGTTGCCTATTGGGCGATGTGTGACCTGATTGATGCTCAAATCGGAAGGATTATAAACTTGCTAGAGGAAACAAACCAATTGGAGAACACACTCATCATATTTATGTCAGATCACGGAGAGATGCTGGGAGATCACGGAATTTATTTAAAGGGTCCTTATTTTTATGAACCATGCATTCACGTACCTTTGATTATGTATTGGAAAAATCATATTTCTCCAAAAAAAGTTCAAGCGCTTGTTGAGTTGATTGATCTTCCACAGACCATCTTGGATATATTAGAATATCCTTATCACAAAGGTATGCAAGGAAAGTCGCTATGGCCGTTAATATCTCAAGAAGAAATACCCGATTACCATAAAGATGATATCTATTCTGAATATTATAACGCAATGCCATGGCATAAAGACCCGACCGCCCAGGCTAGTATGGTGCGCACCGAACGATATAAGCTTGTCGTTGATCATACGAGAAGTTATGGCGAATTATATGATTTGGAACAAGATCCAAATGAAACAGAAAATCTGTGGAATAATCAAACATACTCGAAAATAAAAATGGACATGCTCATCAGACTCTCAAATAGGATGGCTTTCACTGTGGATCCTTTACCAGTAAGAAAAGGTAGATTTTAAAATTGAAGGTTTATTTATGATGGAGTAAATTTTAATACAGAATATTGTTAGATTTAATGATACCACATAAAAATTAATAAAAAAGGACTTAATTACAATGGCTCGACCAATTTGGTTTGTAAAATTATTGAAGAAAGCATTTCCGAACGTAAAACTGATTGCAAAATTAACGAATATTCCAATCTTGAATAAATTATTTGATTTCTTACTGTTTAAAGGAGACAATATCATTTACCTTCCAAAAGATACCGTCATTCCTATTGAACAAAATATTGGAAAACCAGATAATTTTGTCTTGCCGTCCCAAGTGTTAGAATATTTTATTAAGAAAGCTAATTATCATTGGATTATGGATTTCTGTATTTGCCGAGCCAGTATGGAATGCGAGGATTATCCTATTGAGCTCGGATGTTTATTTTTGGGAAAGGGGGTATTAGATATAAATCCCAAATTAGGTAAGCGGGTTAGTAAAGAAGAGGCGTTAGAGCATATAAGAAAATGTAGTAGCGAGGGATTAGTCCATATGATCGGCAAGAATTTATTAGATAAGCAATGGTTGGGAGTAAAAGATGGTGAGAAGCTCCTATCTATCTGTAACTGCTGTCCGTGTTGCTGTTTATGGAGGATTTCGCCGATTTTAGATAAAGATATTGGATCAAAAATAAAAAAAATGCCCGGAATTCAAGTCAAAATCGATAATCAAAAATGCGCTCTCTGTGAAAAATGCCTTAATGATGTATGTTTTGTAAATGCTATCCAAAAACGGGGTAAAGACATAGAGATTAGTAGAGAATGCCGCGGGTGTGGGCGTTGTATAGAAATTTGTCCACAGAATGCTATAAGCTTATCTCTCTTTGATGAATCCTACATCTCAAAATCCATCGCAGAAATGGAAAATATAATTGATGTGGAATAAACCCAAGCTAAAAAAGGGAGACATATAAAGAATAGAATTATTATCTATCTTCCCAAAAGATATTTTCTCGCTTTAGATTTTGGAATCGCGTTCTTGTTTTTAGCGCAGAGGCAGCTTGCACTACTTCCTTAATACTATGAAAAACGGGAATGTTACCTATCTCAAGCGATTCGATAATCATTTGATATTTTTCTACATAGGGAATGAACGTAATAATGGGCTTTCTCTTGTTTGCCACAACATTGGTAATTCTTCTTCCAATCTGGAATGATATATTGGGGGGATATGGTAATAATAAAAGTAAAATACATTCTATGCGTTCTAATCCCGATAGATATTCTATTATACTTTCAATATCCTTGTCCAATACTGAGCCGGTTAAGTCAATAGGATTATTGAATGACGCAATCTCTCTCGCAACGGGATTCATAAGCTCGTACATATCTTCCTTTTCTTCATCACTAAACTGGACTGCTTTAAGGCCATAATCTTTTAACATGTCCGCACATAACACTCCATGTCCTCCGGAGACTGACAATACCGCAACATCTCCAAAAGTAACAGTATTCTGCCCAAATGGTTTTTGCTTGTGAGAGAGTACATCAAACACCTTAAGTTCTGTTAATAATTCACGTTCAGAATGCGGTTGAATTATATAAAATTGTTTCAAGGCTCCAGAAAGTACTTTCAGATTCCCTCCAAGACTTGCAGTATGCGATTGCGTAGCCACTTTCCCTTGAGCTGTGATCCCTCCAAAGTAAGCAATGACAGTATCTTCTGATTGCTTCGCAAGATTGAGAAATTTTCGAGCGCCATCTTCTTTAAATCCTTCTAAATAAAAGGCAATATTACTGGTGTCGGGATCCACTTTGCTAAAATATTCCAAAAGCATAGTCTCATCCACAACCGCCCTATTTCCAATGGACACAGCAGTAGATACACCTATATTTCTTTCTTTGAATTTCACGAAAAATTGGTCTATGAGTACCCCACCCGATTGGCTGATAAGGGCAACAGAACCTTTCGGGGGTCGAGTAATTCGCTCAGTGGGTAGAAACACCGTATCGATCAGAGGGGGAGAATAGACGCCTATACAATTGGGTCCTAGCACTGCGATATCATTCTCAAAGGCAATTTTTTCTAATTTTTGTTGTCGTTCAATCCCTTTTCCACCAATTTCCGCAAATCCTCCGCCAATGATGATACTTGCGGGGATATCATATTGTACACACTGTTCAATATAGCTTAAGGTATCATCTGGGCCGACCGCAATGGCTAAAATGTCAGGTTTGACAGGTAATTCATCTAAACTTTTATAAAGTGGTATACCCTCTATTGCTCCACCAGTTGGATGAATTCCATACACGTCAACATTCATCTCAAATTCATTCTTTAGTAAAATAATTCTTCCAGGTGATAAATTGTTGCTTTTACTGACTCCTACAACTGCCATCGATTTCGGACGAAAGAGCTTTTCTAAGTCCATGATTTTTTGTTAGGTTAAAATTTTAAAATGTGTTATTTTTTTAGTAATTCCCATAGTTTATAATTTTTAATATTTTGGAACGAGGGATAACAATCATTGGGAAAATAAAGAAAGAGAAAAGTGTAAATAACACTATTTATGACTTTTTCAACTTACTTAATCTAGTGATAGCATTGCTGATCCTGTCGAGTACATCGGTAAGCTGCTCTTGGGTAATTATTAGGGGGGGCATGATGATATCGGTTGCTTTATTGTTTCCACAATAATTTAATAACACTCCCTCGTTTATACAATGGAGCATATTTAATTGACCGTCTATTTCCTCATAAAATTCTATACCCCACATTAATCCACGCCCACGGACTTCTTTGATAAGGTCAGAATGATCATATTGAATTTTTCTGAGACCTTTTTCAAATGACTCACCCAATTTTTTTACATGAGCGAGAAAGTCTGGATCAGATTGAATTTCCAACATTTTTGAGGCAACTGCGCATCCAAGATCAGATCCCCCCGTAGTAGAGATATGAATAAAGGGATCTTCTTTAAAGATTGATTTTTCAATTTTCGATTTATAGCTACAGGTGGAAAGTGGATAGATTCCAGAGCTCATCCCTTTTCCACAGACTACAAAATCTGGAACAATTTTATCATTCGGGTATAAACCCCCGTCGAAGGACCAAAATTCTCCGGTCCTTCCTAATCCAGATTGAACTTCATCAAGGATAAGCATAACTCCGTTCTCATCACAGAGCTCTCTAACGCCAGGAAAGTAACCCTCAGGTGCTATTAGTACGCCTCCAGTCGCGGGGATGCCTTCTAAAATTACGCACGCTACATCTTCATTAATTGCTTTCTCCATTGCATCTAAGTTTCCAAATGGAACTTGCATAAAATCGGGATTATTCCACAAAAAAGTATCTTTGAAGTCGGGGTCTCCCGTGAGTAATGCAAACCCAGTATGTCCATGATATCCTCCTATGGCAGAAATACATCCTTTGCGTTTGGTATAAGCCCTCGAAAATTTAATGGCACTATCAATAGCCTCCCCTCCGCTCACACCAAAAGTTGTCTTATCTAAATCACCAGGTAGGAGTTCTGCAAGTTGTCGTCCTAATAAGGCCCTCTGTTCGGATAAGAGCATATGATCCCCGAGATCTAACCCGCCATTCAAAGCATCTTTCAATTCATTCACTATTTCTGGATGACGATGACCGAGATTAAACACACCCCCACTCGATCTGCAATTAATGATTTCCATTGGAGGTTGCCCTTTCTTTGAACCGCCCAGTGTTTTTAAATAGATGCCAGAACGTTCCCCAGGAATTACCGCGAATCCAAATTGCTTGAAAATCTGTACCTTAGGTTTATTGACATGTTTCGCATATAACTTTAATAATTCTGTTTGGGATAGGGTGCCAATGTATTTTTTTTCTGAATTATTCTTCATAGTTTAAGAATGAATGTCGGAATATATTAAAATTATGAAATATGAATTTTTAATAAAATTTTAAAAAACCTAAAAATCAAGCCCTAAAACCAGCTAGAACTCTGGAGATTATTCAGTTAAAAGAAAAGAAAGAAAAAAAATAGTTTTTACTAAAATGCTAATATTTTATCAATTCAAATCATACAATAAATTTTAAAGTCATTTAAATAGTTTCTTACTGAATCATAATGAAAAATACGTTAATTTAGTAGGAGATTTCAAAGTATTGAATGATAAAAAGAAAGAAAGGATATCATTATTTAGAAGATATATCAAAAAAGGAAATAATATCCCATTCTATATATCAACCTTTTTTGATCAAAATATAGAAAAGATTAAGGAAGGAAAAGATATTAAATTTGAACATTGGAAAGAATTTGTAAGGATTTTCCCATATGCTAAAGAAATTGTAGGAAAACCAAATAAAAGAACTTTCAATTATTATAGAAATTTGTGGTTTTTATCTAAATTTGATAGAACCTATAGAAATTTTTACGAAAAAGAATTATTTCAAGGAAAAACTCCATATTTTCAGATAAATATAGACGATAAAAGAGTGACTTCATTTCCTCAAGTTCCTAGAACAATTATCTGTTCTTATATATATTCAATAATTTTAGAAAATGAGCTTTCAATCGAATCAATTGTTCAAAAAGTAATAGATTTTATACTTAAAGATGAGTATAAAACAATTAAAGATTTTCAGAATTTTTTAGATAATTATTGTTCAAAAAGAAGTTCTAGAGAGAGAAAAAAGATTAATTTCAAAGAATTGGAAGAGTTAAGAGAATATTTAGAAAATCCAAAATATGAAGATTCTTTTAGGAACTATTTTGGTATTTTAGCAAAGTTAGTTAAAAAGATTAAGAAATTATATGAAAGACCAGAAGAGCAAAGGAGAGGAATAAGCCCAAGTAGGCTAGCTAATGATCTTAATTTATCCTTTTCTAAAACTGAACTTTTAGAAATTATTACATACCTTAAAAATAGATATAATTTAAGTTTTTTTTATTCAAAAAGAGAATTAGAATGGCTTAAAGAAAATGGTGTTAAAGTAAGGAAAGTTTTAAATTCAAAAAGCCGTTGGTATTGGATTAATCAAGAATTAAACTTTAAGAATAAAATTAATAAAGAGTGGCGATCAGGATTAGAATTAGCTTTTGAATTTTTTAAATTATTCGTTGCTTCAAAAATTCAGAAAGAAAATATAAAACCCACAGCATCAAATTTCCGAAGTACTAAATATCGCTATCTCTATGAAAAATTAAAAAATATTAAAAGACATAATGAACTTCTACAATATTCTGATTTATCACCAATTCATGAATATCTTTATTCTAATATGGATTATAGTGAATTAACTGAATTCTTTCAGAAAAAAGTCTATCCATTTTTAAGAAAAACTCAGAATATACCAGATGGAATAGCTCCTCTTGCCGAGAGCGTTATGAAGTATTATCGTGGTTTCATAAATCAGATATATCAAATTCCTAATTTAACTTATATTGATTTTATACATTCTCTAAATTTAAAACCGCAACAAGATATAAGAGTGGAGGCGGGAAATTTACTCCATGAGATTATTAGATATATAGTCTCAGAAAATAATCCTTATTTTTATTCTGAAATTGCTTTATATGAGCCATTAAGAAATTATACAGTTGATGGATTAATTTTAAGTAATAAAAACTTTAAAGACAAAATTAGAAGTAATTTACCCGAATTATATGGAGAAATTGGTAAAAAAAAATATTTTTTATTTGATTATACTGTAGTATTTGATAATAATGGAAAATTAATTGAATCGAGAGTATTTGAAAGAATAAGGAAATATTTAAGAAATCCATTAGAAGAAGCACTGTTTATCGTTTGTACAAGAGAAAGCAAATCTTTAAAATTTTATAAATTGCCCAAAAAAGTTAAATATAAGGGAAAAAGCTTGGAAACAAGAGGAGTCTATCTTTTAAACCCTTTTCTATTTGCTAATATTATTGGAATCAAAGGAGATTTGAAAAAAATCTATAAAAAAGCAATAGTTTATCATCGCAACCTCGATATATCTAAACTATTAGAGATTCGTAAGGACTTAATTAAAAAAAATATTCCAATATTAACTACCAAAGATTTAAAAAAAGAATTAAGGAATGAGAATTTAATTGAGATTTTTGATATTTGGTATGTTTTAACTAAACAAGAGAATATGAATATCAGGAAAAATCTCCAAAAAATTGAATAATATAAAGACATAAAAAATACTATAGAAGATCTAAATAGAAAAGATAAATTTTTTAATATTGAAATTAAAAATATTGAAAAATATACTGGAGAATTTACCAAGCTTGAATTAGAATGTATAAAATGTGGATATGGTAAGAAAGAAAAAACCCAATAAAAAGAGAGATTTTACTTAATAAATGTAAAGAATTGGACGGGATTGTAGAAAACGGTTCTTGGAAAGATGCTTGTATTAAAATTGGGATCATGTTAGAATATTTGCTTTCTATATGGCTTAAAGAAAAAACTGTTATTCCTTTACAAATAACCAATGATAGGAAGAAAAAATGGCAATATGTAACCTTTCGTGAAATGATTGAATTTTTTATGAAAAATTCCAAGATATATTCAGATGAAATTCGTACCTACACTGATTGGAATTTAATAAAAAATATACTAAAGGATTATAGAAATTATATACATTTAAGGAAACATGAAAAATGCGTCCAAAAAGGGGATTTTTTAAGAAAAAAAGAATTTAATAGAATTTACCCCAATTTTTCTAGAAATTATAAGTAAGTTTTAAAGGATTTGTTCCACACAAAAAAGAAAAGATTGAAAAAAATGGTTTAGTTAAAACTCATAGCCACATTTTTTACACACATGTTTATACAATTGTTTTCTGAGTTAGAAAACAGTTTTTGCATACATGGGTATGTGGCCAACATATGATAATACTTTGGACTTGTCCTCAACTGTTTTGATATCTTGTCCTACAGCTCCGCACATTGGACATGTGATTCTCTCCTCGGCATCAAATCCTCCCGAGCCAATTTCAGGAGGCTTGTATTCACTCAACTCCGCTTCAAGTTCCTCAATTTTGGTTCCTTGAGCATTAATAGCTTCTTTTTGTTCCTCAACGGCTTCTAATAATTCTGATTTTTCTGCCTCAGTTGCTGCGAGTGTTTCTCTGACTTCTGCAAGTTCCGTTTCCATAGTGGTGTTGGCTCTTTTGGTAGTATCGAGTTCAGAACTCAATTGTTCAACTTGTGCTTCAAGGGAAGATATTTTTTCATCTTTAGTTTGGATTGTTTGGTTTGCTTGTTCTAATTGTTTTTGGGTCTCAGCCAATTGAGACTCGAGACTTGAAACTTTTTCTTGGGAACTCTGAGACATCTCAGATAATTGATTAAGTTTTTCCTCCAGATCTCCGACTTGCTGGTTATAATCTTCAATTTTTTGATTTAGTTCACTAACTTGTGAGTTTAGCTCATTAATCTTTTGGTCTTTTTGTTTTAGTGAAGAGGTAAGTTCCGTTATTTTTGCTTCAGATGATTGTTTCGTTTGCTCTAAGTCATTCTTGGTAGCCTCTAGGGTATTTTTCGTCTCTTCCAACTCGCTTTGGGTTGAGCTTAGATTTTCATCTGTTTGGCTTAAATTTGTTTTCTTCTCAGCTAATTGTTTTTCTAAGTCGTTGATTTTTGCTCGTAAGTCTAAAAGAGCCTTTCCATCAACTTTCTGAGCCTTATCGGGACGCTCCTCAGCTTTTTGCCAATCAATAGACATAATTCATTCCTTCTCGTTTTGGTTTTTGATTCTTTAGATTTATTAAATTTAAAAAGTATTTATATAATAATAATTCTTTAGCTTCTATTTTAATTATTGGTGAAATTCAACCAACTAGGAACTATAATAAAAACAATTCAATATATATTTTTTTATTTGTTGGTGTTATTATTATTAATAATGTGGTGATTCAGTGGAATGGTAAATACTATGGAAAGCGAGACTGATGAAATGACAGATTTAGACTATATTTCTACATCAGGTGTATATAAGACCCCGTTTTCCCTAATAATTTTAGTTCAAGTATTTATATCATCGATGATAGTGATTCTTATCAATTTATGGTTCCTTAATTCATTGTATTTTCTACTTACTGGAGAGAGGTTTATCCCAAGTTGGCCGGGAGGTGAATGGTGGTACTGGTTCTTACTTCCTTTAAATATTTACGGTAATATTTTTCTATTTTTCGCGCTGGTAATGCTGGTCTCGGCAGTGATATTCAGGCTTCTCAATTGGGTTTATCCCGTTAAGGAAGGTATCTTTGAGAAGGGAAGTAAAGACTGGAAATACATGCATAGACGATTTTGGACTGCTTATTTTCCTATTTGGTGTGCACGAGCCATTCCATTTCCGTGGTCAGATATATTTGTATATCGGATGTTTGGTGTCAAGATTGGAAAAAGTGTGGTCGCATATGAGGGATATATAGATCCAGAATTGATTGAGATAGGGGACAATTCGATGACCTCCCTAAATGTAGGGATTTTCTCGCATCTGATTTATCACGATAAAGTGGTTATCAAGAAAGTAAAGATAAGTAAGAATTGTATCGTTGGGCCTCATACAATCACTACCCCTGGCACTATTATAGAGGAGGGAGCAGTATTAGGAGCAAATAGTTATACTGAACCAGATCAAGTTTTAGAAGGTAATCTTATTCATATTGGAACTCCAGCAACGCACGCCCTTCCCATAACTACCGTCGAAGAATCACGGAAAAAAGCAAAAGAACGCAATTCAAACAATATAGAATAACTAAAAATTTATTAATATAGGAATTAAATTTGAGAGGTGTATAGAGTATTTTCCAACCTGCCAGCTTAAAAGGAACTTCACCCACACCTATAGATGAGAGATTACGTCGTAGGTTTTTTCCATTATATTTGTGTATTATTATAGTAAGTATGATTCCACTTATTCTATTTGAATATACGTACGTTTTCTTTCTATGGAAACCAGAGGGGTATTTTTGGTTTTTCTTTTTATCTCCGTTTAATGTAGTCTTGGCATTATATTTATTACAATTTTCTGCATTATTAATCTCATTTTTACTTATTACCATTTGCAATCTTCGTTATCATCCAAAAGAAGGAACATTTAAGAGAGATATTGAGGATAAGGCGTATAGATATTGGACCCTTCGAAATATAATTAAAAAATGGCCGCTCTATATCACCGCAACTCATCCGTTTCCTTGGTTTAAAAATAGGTTTAGCTTGAGATTTTTTGGAGTTAAGATCGGGAAAAAAGGTTTGTGTGATAATGCATGGATTTCATCAGAATTTGTGGAAATTGGGAAGGATGTCATAATCGGGATGGGGACAACGATATTGTCATTTGGAATTGAGCAAAATAAGTTTATAATAGACAAAATTAGTATTAAGAATGGGGTATCGATCGGAGCGAAATGTGTATTATTACCTGGCACTAAAATCAGGGAAAACGTAAAATTAAATGCTCACTCCTATACATCTTATGATCAACAATTACTAGAAAATAAAATATATAAAGGACGTCCAGCTAAAATTAAAGAGGATTAAAACTATGGCACAATCTATTGTTAAGACAGAAAAAGGTTCAAATGAAAAAAAAAGAATTATTATTATTTCCGATACCCATATTACTCGATATGGGACGGAATTTAATGTAGGTGCGTTTAACACAGGAATAGATAAAGTAAATAAGATCAAAAATGTGAATTTGTATCTACATCTGGGAGATTTGACCCATAGTGGAACCTTCCTCGACTATGAACATACGTTGGTTCAGATGAATAAATTTCATCCCTCCTCAGACGCACCTTTATATTATGTAATCGGAAATCATGACGCCCTTAATGTAGGATACCTTTTGTTCGAGGAGATGATTGGAGAGAGACATTTTGAATATGAAGATAACGATTTATATGTGCTGGGAATAGATAGCACGAAACCAGATTTAGCAAGTGGGATTATTCATCAAAATACCATAAGATCAATACGAACACGTTTAGAACAATCAAATAGAGAAGATAAGTTAAAAATCGTATGTTTCCATCATCAAACTATTCCAATACCAAAGACAGGTAAGGAACGCTCAGCTATTGATGACTCTGGTGATATGCTTCAGATGCTACTCGAAGCAAAGGCAGATTTAGTGATTAACGGACATCGGCATATTTCACATTTATATAATGTTGCTTCTCAAGAAAAGGATCTCTTCATATTCAATGCCGGAACATTTTCATGTAATAAAACGAGATACCGTGAATTATTTACATATAATGTAATTGATATTGAACAATGTAAAATTACTTTTCGGATCTTTCCTGTAATGGAATCTCAGTATAAAAAAGAGATTAATCGAGAAATGCAATATTATCTCCCCAGAAAAAAAGAAGAGCAAGAAAGCCCGTTTTGTAAGATTATACAATTGTCAAATACGTTGATTTCAAAAAAAGAAAAGAAGAAAAAATCAAGTATTGATCGATGTATCGAAACTATCAATAAAATACCTAATATTGATCTAGTAGTACATAACGGAAATTTGACAAAAAATGGATATAAGGAGGAAATATTAATAGGAAAAGAAAAGTTTGACCAGTTGAAAATGCCTTATATCATAATCCCGGGATATAGTGACTCTCATCCACCCACGTGGGATTATTGGCAAGATTATTTAGGGCCGTTAGATCCCTCATACAAGAGTGATAAAATATTTTTTCAAGGAATTAATTCAAGTACCAGAGATTCTACTATTGGATTTATCGGTAGAAAAAAATTAAGACTGTTAATTGAAAAGGTCTTACGGGTTAGCCAAAAAAAGGTGTGTGGATTTGCTTGCTTCCATAGTTTAATACCAACCCCATTGAGCATTTGGAGGACCGAATTAACCGATGCTGGTGACGTGTTATCTCAGCTTGCATTATCTCAAATCGATCTCATCTTGAATAGTACTCCCAGCGTTTCATTTAATTTAAAGGTAGAAAACTCGTTAATTTCTAATGGTGGGAATCTCCAAAAAAATCATTTCGATGAAACTTTTATCGAAATTGATATTTATGAGGATGGATTAGTAGAATTAATCGAAAATAATTTACGAACCCAGAATAGAACACTTTTAGGGAAATATTCGATTAATATTTTCTCATAATTCTTATAAATCCAATATCCGAACCAAAATGAATTCATCTCGACTTCTTGAATCATATAATCTTATCTTAATACGCTATACTGGGGAGATCTGGTTAAAGTCCCAAAAGGTCAAGATGCGGATGATTCACATCTTAGTAAACAATATAAAACGAATGCTGGAAAAAGAAAAAATACCTTATACAAAATATCAGATTACCAATGATGCCACAAGGATCCTCTTTTTTTTTAAGCATAAAGATATCGCAAAAGCAATTGGGATTATTAAAAAAGTATTCGGAGTCTATTCATTAAGTCCTGCCCTCAGAACTTCCAATAGAATGAAAAATATCTCCGAAAGGGCAATTGAAATAGGAAATATAATATTGGATAAGAATGACAGTTTTGCGCTACGCGTAAAGCGTTCGGGCAAACATGATTTCTCATCGCAAGATGTTGCCAAGAAAGTGGGACAAGATATAATCGATAACTTTTCACACTTAGGGCTCTCGGTTGATTTATCTAATCCTGATAAAAAAATTTTCATAGAGGTTAGGAACGAATTTTCGTATCTTTTTACCGATATCATCGAAACTGCGTGGGAAGGACTCCCTATAGAATATAAAAAAAAAGTTGGGGTTATGGATGTCGGACGTCAGAGTGATTTGCTTGGGGGATTTATGTTAATGCGTAGAGGTTGTGAAATTTATCCTATTCTATTTGATATAAAAGGGGATATTAAAACTAAAAAGACGTGGATTTCCAATTGGAGGGAAGTTTTTCATTTCACACCATTTTCTAAATTTACACTGAGAATCGTTGGTCTTACACCGATCTTAGACAAGCTGAAAGCGGAATTAGAACAGAAGGAATATTTTTGTGCTTTATGCAGACTGATTCGGTTTAAAATCCTCAAGGGTTTGATGGATGAGTCTTTAAGAGGGTTAGAGGAGATCCAAGGATTTAGTGATGGATTAAGCTTTAATGGCCTTAATGTTTGTACCGATTTAATTGATTTAGAATCTCTGGTCTTTAATGATTTATTCTCTGACCTACTTGTGTTTACACCACTTATCGGGTTTGAAGAAAAACAAATTGGAAATTTTTTAGAAAACATATCAGAGAGGTTGTCAAAAATAGACTACTGCAAATATAAACCAAAGAACCAAGAATTTGATATAGAAACCGTAAAAAATATTTTTAGCAGTCTTCAGTTGGAAGAACTCATCCAAGAAGCGATTAAGAATGTAAAGGATATGGTACTTTCATAAAAATTAAACTTAAATTTTAGCAAATTTTTTCATTCTTAGAATGCCTAAAGTAACTTTACACTTGCTAAATATTTTTGCTCTTAGAACTGGTCAAAACACGGTAGAGTATGAGGGAAACACTATTCAAGATGTCATTGCTCAGTTCGTGAAGGATTACAAAAATAAGTTGGATGAGAGTTTGTTGAATGAATCGGGAACTGAATTGGACCCACAAATTCTTATCCTCTTAGACGGAAGAGACGTCAAGTATAAGAATAATTATGATACCCAGCTAAAAACCGGAGATAAAATTTATTTATCGTATCCCATCAGCGGAGGATAAGTTTTCTCTCGAATTTTATTAAATATTTTCCAATTCCTTTGAAATACGATAATTTATTAGTCTCTTCTATCACAATTATTTTAAAAGGAATTAATTTTTTATTATTATTACTGAACTTGTATAATAAAATCGGGATCTGATTTATAAATAAACTAGATTAAGAGGGAATAAAATTGGTAAAAAAATTGGCCTTTTTGGGATTAGATAACGCAGGAAAAACGAGTATTATTACGGGTATAACACAAAAGTTCGGATTTGAAGAGGAAGTAATGCAACTTTTACCCACTCGCAGAATTGACCGTGAAACATTCAGTTTTTTGGGTTTGGAATTCGTAAGAATGGATTTTGGAGGTCAAGAACAATATAGAGAACAGTATCTAAAAAATCCAGGTAAATATTTAGCGGGTACCGATTTAATCTTCTATGTTATAGATGTTCAAGACCCTGACAGACATATCGAATCCATAGATTATCTTGATGAAGTATTATTATTCTTTAAGGAAATTAAGCAATCTCCTCCAATCGCAGTGTTGTTCCATAAATTCGATCCGGATATTAGAAATGATAAAGAGATCAACCAAAAAACATTAACTCTAAAACAAGCGTTAACTAGGTATTCCAATGATTTTGACATCTTCTTTTTTGAAACCACCATCTATGACTTAAAATCGATAATGGACGCATTTTCGAATGGATTATCGCTTTTATTTTCAAAATTAGAGTTGGTGTCCCAATTATTCCAAGAGATTAGTAAAAATTATGATGCTCTTTTGATTGCCTTATTTGATTCAAAAGGAATTACTATTGGTGAATATTACAAGCCACATTTACAGATCGATGAAAAAATGAAAATCTATGATGCCTATCTGGAGACTCAAAAACGTATAATCGCAGAAAATCGCTCTATGTATGAATTTTCAGACACATTCAAAAATGGTAAGCGTTTTTCCGGTGTAATTGAAGTCCTTACATTCGGTAATTTAGATTTCTATTTGCTCTTCATTGTAGAAGAGAATGAAGAGAATCTCGGACAAACCATTGAGATCTTGGATAAAATTGAGGCTGCTAAACCAGAGATGGAGAATATTATCTATCAAATTATCCAATAGCTTTTTCAATTTTGTCTTCTATTCTTTGGTAAATTTCGCGATGAACCCTTCCAAATCATCTTTAGCTGGCGATTTTTGATGAGAAACTTTATACATAGCAGTATAGGTTGCATATTTTCCGCATTCCTCCAATTTTGAAATAAGATCAGCTTTGAGCTCACTCGATAATAATCTTTCTAAATGCTCTTTATTTTGAAATAAGTGATAAAATTTCGTGAGAAAACCCGCCGCATAGCAATCTCCAGCGCCCGTTCTATCAATTACTTTGACTTCTTTTGTAGGAATAAACAATTTAGAAATTTCATTAGTAAATATATAAGAACCATTTTTTCCGTCGGTATAAATTCGAATTTGTGAATAGGTTTGTAATATTGTATCTATATCATCAATATTTTCATCTTGCAAAATTAATCTAGCGTCATCCAAGTTTATAAAGAGTAAATCGGTTTTTTGGGGTAATAATTGCCTGAGTTGTTCGTGTGTTTGAACCTTCTGATATTCAATTGTGCTCGCCAAAATAAGATCATGTTCAATGACTTTATCGAAAATGGTTTTAAACTTTTCTGCAAGTGGAGTGAAAAAAATCAGTTTAGCGTCTGAAAAAAAGGAGTTATTAAGCGAAACTGATTGAAAATCCATCCTTTCCTTTAGATTAGGGGCGAGATAGATCTTGGTGGTGAATTCAGATTTAATGATGGTGCTGATTGGAGTTTTTTCTTGGATTTGGAATATCCCTCCCGTGTCTATGTTCTTTTTCCGCAACTCTTCAAGCATCCATTCACTCTCAGTTCCTATTACTGAGATTAATTTCACGGGAATATCTAAATCGGAGAGATATTCTGCGGAATTGTTGCCGTTTCCTCCACGTTTAATGTAGGACTTGCTAAGAATCTTCTTGGGAGTATCGGAAAAACCTGATTTAACTATTTTTGTTAATAATCTGCGATTCATTAAATCATCGGGGTTATACCTGATGAAATTAATCAGTTTATCAACGATTTTGTTGACCAAATCTTCATAAAAAGTGTTTTCATAATAAAGGTCTTGATGGAGTTCCCCTACCACAATCAAATGTTTAGACATTTTACTCATCTCCTTAAAAGAGAGAAGGACGCAGATGGAGGGATTCGAACCCCCGCATGCGTTACGCACACTGGCTTACTTGGCTTATTCAGCTCTCGAGGCCAGCGCCTTACCGGGCTAGACTACATCTGCTTAGATTTAATTGGTTTAAATAAGATTCGCTATTACTTAAAACCATCTAGTTTTAAGAAGGTAATTCATCAAAAAATTTTAACTTTATTAGGTAGAGTAATCTAAGAGAAAAATAATAATTTGAGAATGAGAAAAGAGAAATAATCTGGATAACTATTTTGATTATAATGTTAAGAAGTGGGCACATAAATCTTCAGTTTTAATGTAGGGTCTAAGATCTCGACCAAACCCTCCTCTTCATACTTATCTAACAAATTTTTTGCGGTAGAAACCCTGATATCATATTTTACCGCAATATCAGATGCTAAAATGGCCTTACGATTTAAAATATCGTTTTTTATATCTTCTTCAATTCCTCGTGGGATAAATGCATCTCGCTCGATCACATTTACCCTTTGGGTCCTTCCGTATTTTCTTCTTAAATTTAGGGTATCCCTTCGCACTAAGAGTTTATCTTCTTTATCAGACACGGTGTATCACATAAAATTATTTCATTCGTTCTTCTAATCTTACATTTAGTAAGGAGCTAAAAATAATAAAATTTTTGATTTAGGTTTCCAGTATAAAAGATAAAAGTATGCTAAATTTTACTTTTTAAAACGAATCTGTAATACTTAACCTATGAATGATAAATATACCTTTAATGTCAAGACGGAGCGACCAGAGGAGAAGTATGAAAGTGTTATTGATTATTTTAAGGGAAAAAGACTTGATGAGTATGCATTATCTAAGAATATGCAGAGAATTCAAACGCGAATTGCGGCTCGGGCATTAGAAATCTTAGATTTACAGGATACCAACAGTCTAATTTTAGATGCGGGATGCGGTCCTGGGTTCGCATCGTTTTATCTTAAAGAATTAGGTTTTAAGGTCGTTGCGTTCGATTTAATCGGTCAATTTCTCACATATTATGATTTAACGAATATAAATCCCTTAGTAGCAGATATGGTGAATCCTCCTTTTAAAGCGCGTACGTTTGATGGTATAATCTCTATTTCTGCGCTCCAATGGATATATCGCAATATTGAAAATGAGAGCATGGAACGAAATTTTATCATACTGATTAAATCATTTCATAAAGTACTGAAATTTGGATCAAAAATCGTCTTTCAATTTTACCCCAAAAGTGATCACGTTTTGGACAAAATTGGAGAGATAATCTCTCGGGAAACCCCTTTCCAAGGTGGTTTTATCATTGATAATCCCGAAAGTCCCAAGAAAAGAAGGATTTTTTTAGAGCTGATAAAAGGAGACGAGATCTAAAAATTTATGATTTTGATCTTGCGGAGGATAGATCATAGATTTCTAATCTAAAGATTTTAATATTTGAATTCTAATTAGTTTGGTAACCCAAATTTTATAAAAAAAAATTTAGATTTGTACAATAGATGACAAATACTTTATAACATTTTGAAGTATTTTAAAAATCTATTTATAACAAGGTAAGAAATTTATGAATAAAAGAAAATCTTATAACAGAAAACAATTAATTGCATTGTTTCTTTGCTTTTCTTTTGCTTTCATGAGCTTTCTAAGTATAATATCAATTAATGACAATCATGAAGACGGAGACTCCACGATAAGTACATCTGACGTATATCAGTATGGATCCGAGTATGCTGTTTCCAAATGGTGGGATACTCGCTTTAGATTTAGAATAGGATTTGAAGTAGAAAATCCCTTTTCTTATGATAGATATGAACCTGTTGATGTATATTTTACTTTTCAGGACGAAGAACATTATGAAGGGAGCGCCCGACTTGTAGGTTTTAATGCAAGTGGGAATGAAGAATGGAGCGATCCTATTCCGATTCAATTTTGGAATGTTTCATATTATGGTGCGACAAGTTTTATTCAATCTGCAACAATAAAATTTATAGCAAATGTTTCTCAAAATTCCAATTCTACATATTTTCTATATTTCAACGAAAACGACGATGATATTGGATCTCCAAGTTATTCTACAGATTTTACTAGTACATTAGCTGCTGGAAAATTAACGGTTACAGTTGGAAACCTTGGCGAAAAATATAAAGCAGTTCTTGAAGAAGGAAAAGGAGTTACAGATTTCGTAAAGGATACAGTCAATTTTCATACAGATGATTCATTCTCGCCAGAAAAACAACTCACTCTTTCTGAACTAAGCTTATTAGCCCATATGGATGAAAACACTAGTATTAGCGTTTCTGATTCCTCAGGAAACTGGGGGGATGGTAGTTTTGTAAATAATCCAACTTGGACTGATGGAATTGTAAAGAGTGGTCTGGAATTTGAGAGTTCAAATAGTGAGGGTGTTACATTTGGTGCTATTATGGAGGGTCCAGGTCAACCATTTAGCGATACTAGTACTCAATTTACAGTTACAGCTTGGATATATCCTAATGATATTTCCAATACAGCTG
>SHMW01000055.1 GCA_008080735.1 Promethearchaeota archaeon | reverse complement strand
ATCTAAACCCAATTACGATTCGGCATCTACGACATATACCTTCCATCGACAAATAACTACAACTGTTTCTCCTGGTATTTATAAAAATCTTGGAACTATAATTAGAGGAAATAATGCTTCCTACACACTAAATTATAGCGATACGGAAAACAGTCCTGTTACGAGTATAAATTGGTCTGGGATTGAAATACCAACAGGATTGGACTACCATCTGTTCAATGATGGAAACGGGAATTATACAATGGAATTAGACACTAGTGAAATTCAAGTTCAAGAGGAAGTCTATTCCTTCCTTTTTAATATCTCAGCTATTGGCTATGAATTAAAGGAAATTCGATTAAATTTCACGGTGATAAAAGCTCAGACAGTCATCACAAGTGCTAACTTTTCTCATCCTCTCAGTATATTTTCGGGAAACAATCAAACTTTAAATTTCTATCTAAATGATACTGACAACAATGGTAAACCTGTAATTGGATTAACAACGAGCGATATCACTGTTTATAATCGTTCAAGCGGTTTAGAATGGGATGTTGGTTTCCAATGGAGTTTATATGAAAAAGATGGCGGATATTATCAACTGAACATAAGTGTAAATAGCCTAGAGATCGGATGGTATTATTTAAGGATTAATGTTTCCTATTCACCAAACTACAATTGGACAACTTATGATTTCGATTTTTATCTTATTGGTAATGAGACCCAAATTAATCTTCAATATTTCTCTGATGCTGGAGGTCAAATCCCTCAAGAAGAACCTAATAATTACACTTGCTTTATTGAAAGTGATTTGTTTATTGAATTTAACATTACATTCATTGATTATATTGAATATGATACGGTAAATGTTGGAACCACAGCTAATTTTTCGATTGGTTATTTGAATGTGAATAACCCTAGTGTTTTTGGATTTCTTACAAATCATCCAACTCAACCAATAAGTGGCGATGGAATATATACAGGATATATCCGTACTTCAGACTTATCACCGGGTTTTTATAGTATGAACCTTACGGTTGATGCAGAAAATTTCGAAGTAGAACCAATATTCTTTAATTTAACAATCAGGAATAAATATCAAGTCAATATCACAGTTGTCGATCAACCATCAGAAGTAACTGCTGGGAATGCGGTCTCAATCACACTCAAGCTAGAATATTATAACGACACTGAATGGCTCGGATTGCCGAATACACAAGTTATTATTACTCCCAGCTTTGATGGAACCGCTTCAAATCAGTTCAATAAAATATCCGATTCTATCGGGGAAATAAGTTTTAGTGTTACTCCTGGGATAAATGATAAAAATATGTCTATTCAAATCGAGTTCATTGGGGCTTATAATTACACCACATCATCTATAGATATAACAGATATTCAAATTAATCCAGCACCCGCAATCAACTTAGAAGATTTATTACCCTATATCTTTATTGGAATTGGGGTGCTCGCTGCGGTAGGAATATCGGTAGGAGTATATCGTGGCGTGGTTCTCCCTAAGAAGCGCGAAAAGCAGAGAGTGCTCAAAGAAGTAAAGACAATGTTCGAGGATGCGGTCAATATGGAGCATCTTCTCGTGTTATATAAAGGCAGCGGGACATGCATCTTTTTCCGCTCATTTGGCTCCGAAAAGATAGACCCAGATCTAATCAGCGGGTTTATATCAGCCGTCTCATCGTTTGGAAAAGAAGTTGAATCGCAAAAAGCATTAAATGAAATTAGATACGGAGATAAAATGCTACTCTTAGCGGACGGAGAATATATTCGTGTGGCATTAGTATTGGGAAAACGAGCCTCTTTGATTCTACGACAGCATCTAAAAAATTTTATTGCCGCGTTTGAAGAGAAATATAACGAGGCTCTTCCAGAGTGGCGGGGGCAATTAAATATATTTAGGGATGCGGGACATTTAATTGATGAGAATTTCCACACCTCTATTATACTCCCTCATACACTTGAATATGAGCTTTCGGATGTGAAGAAATTGAAAAAACCTGAAAGTAGGGAGATATTAGAGATTGCCCAAGATATAAAGCAGGAGTCGGATAGGAAGTTTTTCTTCATATCCAAGCTATTAGACCAAGCAATGCAGGAAACTAAAAAGGGAATCGCAGAGATTTTTATGGGTATTAAAGAACTTCGAGATAATGAATTATTGGTTCCAATTGATATTTCAAGTTTAGAAAAGACACCAATCACTCCCGAAGAACGTAAATTGATTGAAAAGAGAATCAATGAGTTTACTGAATTGCCCGCAGAAGAAAAAGCTAGGATCGTTAATCAATTGGTAGAAATGACACCAGAAGAGCGGGAAGCCTATATCGCAAGCATGAAAGAAAGAGAAGAAATTATTTCTGCCCCAGTGAAGTCGAAAGTTGGAGAAACGGTTATTGAAGATGAAAAACAAGCGAAAAAGGAAATCAAGAAGCTCTTGAAAAAAGCCAAGAAAGAACGAGGCGCCCACAATTATGAAAAAGCCATCGATATCTATAAAGATGCGGGGATAATTGCCAATAATTGGGACATGAAAAAGATGTTTGAAGAGATCCAAGATGTAATCCGAATTACGGAAATAGATGATCATAGATTAGAGATGATGGACCTTGAGCGACAAGCACAAAAAGCGGCCAAACAAGAAGAATACGAAACGGCGTCGAAATATTACAAACAAGCATCAAAGAAAGCCTCCGAAATCTTCAAATTGGGTTTGAATGAAATGCAAGACTATGTCAAAGAATACACTAAAAAGTCGAAGGAATTAGAAAAACTATCTAAATAATTTTTTTAACTATTATTTTTTCTCTCTTTTTGTTTAAATCAGTAATTTCTAATAATTAATTTATCTAATTACTTGAGTTTGGATAAATTTGAGTTTCTAATAAATTGAGTAAAAATCGAATGATTAAGAGTCAAAATCAGAAAATTCTAATCTGAAATCCCGTTTCCTGTGATACTAAAAACTGCTTCACCCTCTGGTAAATGAGGCGCATCCACAATTTTTGCAACTCGCTGCTCTCCCTTCCCTTTTCTGAGATAGATTCGAATAGTAGAACCGTGTGCGATTATATTTCCTCCCGCGGCTTGAAGCGGGTTCCCATAAAACACGTCTGGTTTTGCTTGTACTTGATTGGTCACGACAATTGCCAAATCTGGATAGATATCACATAGACGGAGTAAGTCGTGTAGATGTTGGTTTAATATTTGCTGACGAGTTGCGAGCGTACCTCGTCCGATATATTCGCTTCTAAAATGGCCGATAAGAGAATCAATCACAATCAATTTTATATTTCGCTCTTTTATGATGTTAATAGCTTCTTTTGCTAAGAGGATCTGATGGTCAGAGTTGTATGCCCGTCCAAATACAATATTCTTGAGCACTTTATTATAATCCAAATCGAGCGCTTCTGCCATTTGAATTATTCTTTCCGGGCGGAAAGTCCCTTCAGTATCGATATATAATGCAGCACCTTCTATCCCTCCTTTCTCTTTCGGTAATTGGACATTAACACATAATTGATGCATTATTTGGGTTTTGCCCGTGCGAAATTCTCCAAAAAATTCAATCATCGCACCAGTCTCGACACCCCCAGCTAAGAGGTTATCGAGTTCTTGACTGCCCGTGGTAATTCGTGCAATGTTTTTTCTATGCTCCCATAACGTTTCTGCAGATTTGAAACCTACGTTTAAACGTTTCATTGCCTGTTTAATCAATTTTGCGGTCGTTTTCTCTCCGAGTCCACTATCTTCTTGAATGATGGACGGTGGAGTGTAGGCAATCGATTCAAGACTATTAAAGCCCGCCTTGATTAGCTTCCTCAGGGTCGCTTCTCCCACACCAGTAAGATCCTTCACTTGTTCAATGCATTCTTCAACACCTCTTTCATCGGATCCATATACTTCTATATCATCATCATCATCATCATCTATATCATCATCCTCATATTCTTCCTCTTCCTCATCAACGCCATCAAAATCGTCGTCATATTCCTCCTCGAAATCATCATCCTCATATTCTTCATCTTCCTCATCTTCAAGATCTTCCTCTTCGATATCCTCATCCTTTTCTGCTTCTATCTCTTCTGCTTTTTCCTCGTCTTGAATATCTGGAACCTGAGCGTATTGCAAATGATCCTTATAGATTTGTCCTTTTATATGATTTCTCTCACACTCTGGACAATAATATGGATCTCCCATCTTAAAACCATCATCACTATTCATTTCAGCTGCCTTTGCCAAAAAAATCACTTAAAATATGTGTATTTTTTATAGTTTAATCGTGTATATGAATATAAAAAATAATTTCCTATTTTAAAAGAAATAGAGTGCGAATTTTTAGATTTATTAAATTATTAATAAATAATTGGAAAGGGGAAAAAAGAGGAGGGTTAAGATATACTTTTGAGTTGTTCTGCTGCCTTTCGCATTTCAATGAAACACGTATCCATCCGTGCGTCGATATTTAAGCAGACAGCAATGATTAAATCTGTTCCTGCGTCCATAACTACAAAATTTCCATCATCTCCTTGTAAGATGCATACATCAAGCATTCCCGATTTAAGTTCATGTAGAACCCGTTCGGATACTGAAAGTATCGCCGCGGTCATCGCTGCTAATTTAATTTCCGATATTCCTTCCTCTAAGATGGAGCTCACAATTAAACCCTCTTGAGATACTATCGCCGCTGAGCGTACTCCGTCAATATTGTCAAAAATCGTCTGTAATAGATACTGAAATTGATCTTCAGTCATTTTTCAACAAAAAAATTTTATTTATCGATTGTAAGTATCTAATAAAAATTATCTAATTTTAATCTGTTGGTATTTTTTTTGGATTTATCCGATATTTAAAATTTTTAATCCAAAACTAATAAAAAGAAAACCGAATTTATATCTCAAAAAGCAATAGTTCTATAATTGAGAAATGGTGAATAAAATGAATTTAAAGATAAATCTTGAATATTATCCAAAATTAAAAGATGAGCCGCTTACCGAGGACATTAAAGTTATTAACCAAAATAAAAAAAATTGGCAACACCCGTTTTTTATTGACACCGAATCATATATTGATTTAGAAGAAATACGTTCTCTATCATCAAGATTTTTAGATACGGATGTGAAAAATATAATTATTTTAGGAACGGGTGGGTCCATTCAAACACTTTCTGCATTATCCCATTTGGCTAAGAAAACAATTTATCCGATTACAAGTTCTCGTGCGGTTGAATTGAATGAGTGTTTAAAAAATACGGATCCCGAGAATTCTGTGGTCATCCCAATTTCTAGAAGCGGAGAGACCTTAGACGTGAATTCTACAATTGGGACATATATAAAGAAGGGGTATCAGTTTCTCGGTCTCTCCTCCAGAGGGACCATGAATGACCTCTTGAAGAAGATTGGCGCTACTATTCTGGAAGTACCGGACCTTTCGGGAAGGTTTGCCGCTTCAATTACGAATGTGGCCATTGTTCCCGCCTTTTTGGCAGGAATTAATATTGAACAGTTTCTCGATGGGTTAAAGGAGGGGTATGATGAATTTATGACTTTTCATCCTAACCCTAGTATAGAATTTGCGAGCTTTCTTTATCACTTATATCAAAAGGGATATAAAGTAGTCTTTTCGATGCCGTATTCGAAAAATCTCGAAGGAAGTATCGGATTATTTGTCCAGGAAATCTCCGAAAGTACGGGAAAGGAGGGAAAGGGTTTTATGGGAGCATATCAAGAGGCTCCTCTATGTCAACATTCCGTGTTGGAATATATTTTAGGCGGAACTAAAGGTGCTGTGGTGCCAGTGATTTATACGGTGAAAGATGATATTTCTGACTTCCAGCTTGAGTCATCAATAGATTATGTGGATGGGAAAACAGCTCAGACTGTGGTCAATTACCAAGCAGATGCCACATTCCAAGCAATGATTGATCAAGCAGTCCCATGTGCGAAATTATCGTTAAATAATCCCAGAGAACAGTTAATAGGAAATTTAGTAGCCTTTATCCAATCCACTGTATATTATTTATGCTTGCTTCTTGATGTTAATTGGGCAAATAATCCAAAGGTTGACATCGGGAAGAAAATATGTAATGAGGCGCTACAAAATAATTTATCTGAAGAACAGAGGAAAGAAAATCGAGTTTTAATAGCAGAGAATAAATTTAAGAAGTTTTTCGAATAATTGGTTCGTGATTTCCTATCTTCTATTTTTTTAATCTATAAATGCATCGTATAATACATTTACAGCATCTTTACAATCTTTGCGTTGTACGATTATAGTGATATTAAGCTCTGAGGATCCTTGTGCGATTGCTCTCACGTTAATATCATTATTTCCGAGGGTGGTGAAAACTTTGCCAGCTATACCTGGAGTATGAAGCATTCCAGCTCCAATTACGGCGATAAGTGAAATGTCATTATCTATTTTTATACTAAACCATTGTTTTCCAAACCAGTCAGAGTTTCTAAGTAGAAAGCTTACTCTCATAGAATCTTCTAAATCTATACCAAAAGTAATGTTATTTTCTGAGGAACTCTGTGAGATAAACTTAATATTGATATTATTATCCCCAAGGAGATTAAACAATTTTGCTGCGGTTCCGGGAAGAGAGATCATCGTGCCACTTTCGATAGTCACCATGGATATTCTCTCAATCGAGGTGATAGCTTTTATAATTTTATCTCCTTTTTGAGCTTCTTTTGTTATGGTGGTATATTCAGCAGCTTTGGGATCATTAAATGGTCGAATTTCAGAAGGGATATTTCGTTTCTCATTTACATCTAAGCATAATGGATGGAGGACCTTGGAGCCAAAAAATGCGAGTTCTTTTGCTTCCAGATAGGAGATATATTTCAATAGAGATGCTTTATTAGAAATCCTTGGATCTGCGTCCAGAAAACCTTGGACATCTTTCCAATAAATCACTTTGCTTTTGAAATTTGGAGTAAGACTGTATGCCATGATAGCGGCAGTTAAATCGGTCCCACCTCGACCGAGCGTAGTAATCTTTTTATCTTTTGTAGAACCATAAAAGCCTGTCACACATACAAGATCGCAGTTATTTGATTTGATCAGTGGAGTGACTCGCTCTTGTACCAATTCTTCTGTTTCGTCTAATAAAGGTAACGCTCTGCCAAAATTATCGTCAGTCAGGATAATTTCATCTGAAGAGATAAATTTAGCTTTGAGTCCGATAGAATTGAGATATTTCGAAACAATATAAGTGCTAAGTTTCTCTCCATAAGACATAATAAGGTCTTGAATGTCTAAGCTTGGTCGTAATAAACGAACAACCCTTCCCAATTGAGTTAGTTCATTTATATTTGTGTCTAAAAAATCGAGAGTTTCTTGATAATCTGGTTTTTTTTTATCGATATTCTTATTAATAAATTTGAGATGGAAATCTTCGATCTCATTGATGATGACTTTACATTCATCCCCATCACTACAAGATTTATCATAAAAATCGATTAATTTGTCGGTAATGCCTTTAAATGCCGAAGTAACGACAATTAATTTGGCACTTTCCAAATAATCTTTTACAATCGAGGTGGTTTGGGAAAGGGATTCAACATCTTTAAAACATGAGCCACCAAATTTCATCACTATTAAATCGCTGTTCGCTTCATTCAATCTAATCAGTAATCCGAGTATATTAATTATTTAGAAAAGTTAGTAATGCAAAATTATTAGATTTTATTGTTTTTATCATGTTTTAGAATAATTAATTTAGATTCTTTTAGTAAATCCTCTTTAACCTTGTTTTCCATCGCATATCCTTCTTTATAGACTAACCTGTGGATACCCGAATTGATAAGCAACTTTAAACAATTCATACAAGGAAATGTGGTTGAGTATAAAGTGGTTTCTCCTTTAATAGAGGTACCATGAAGGGCGGCTTGAATTATACAATTTATTTCCGCGTGAACACCTCTACATAGTTCTGGTCGTTCCCCACTTTTGAGATTTTTTCTAACACACGTTTCTTCGGTACAATGGTTAAATCCCGAAGGCGCTCCATTATACCCAGTGGATATGATATGAGAATCTTTGACTAAAACTGCACCAACATGTCGTTTAATACATGTCGATCTTTTAGATACGACCTCGGCAATCAGCATAAAGTAATCATCCTTCGAGATTCGATTTGGGTAATCTTTCATTGGTATCAACTGTTAAATTTTGAATATATTATGATTAAGTATTATTGAAATTTCAATTCAATTACATTTCGATCTTAGAAAAAAAAAATGATGTTGGAAACCCTTTAAATAATTAGATTAGACCCCAATATGAATAATCAAATAATGATATAATTATTAGAAATATAGTTGCAATACAGGAAATAATATAGGTTAGAACGTGATTGCCAATCTTTAATTTCCATACTTCTTCTGAGATCTTTATTTTAAAGGTATATATCTCTTTATGTCTGATAATATGACCATAATATATTAGCGGAGCTAAATAGCGAACATATAACCGTGACCACCACAGTATTGATACCATAATTACAATGGAATATGCTGTTATATCCAAGAGGTCAAAATCTTTCACCTTATAACATCCAATCAGTATCAAAATTGCAAATGGAATTATTCGAAAATGAAAGGGAATTACTGCGGAATAAGCATGACCCGAGAGCCAACCGAAATAAAGATCTAAATAATTCGGCAAATATAAAAATGGACTTATCAAAAAGATAAAAATAGGAATCCCACTATAGATTATAAATTGTTTCATCTCCTTCCAATCTTTTTCTCTAACATATTTTATGAAAACTAGAAATAAAAAGGGTATAGTGTACCATTTCGCACTTATGGCAAGACCAGAAAAAATATAGAACAGAGTTTTATTCTTTCTGGGGTAAAAATATAGCGCTAGTAAAAGAAAAATGCAGAAAAAATTGTCAGTCAAATGATATCCACTTAAAGGTCCTCGAAAAGTGAAACTCATAAAATAGAAAGGATTAATTAAAAAAAAACCAAAAATTATTTGATATTTTGATATCATAAAGCGTTTTAAAACCATATAAAATATCCCAGTTATTAAAATTTCTATTAAAAAGCTATAGAAAAAAAAGATGTATAAATCGTTAAAAGACGCTAAGCGCAACAAAACTAAAAAATATATGGAAAGAGGAGGGTATGCTAAATCAACTGAAGACCAAATCCATTCCCCTGTAAACACAGAATCTATATCATAAAAGTTGTGATAGACATCTCCAAATGATTGTAAGCCAATAGGACTTGAAACACTTTGCCAATAATAGAAAAACAATGCCCAAGTTCTAATTATAATTCCAACTATAACTAAGAATAAGAAAATAATTCTCTGATTTCTATTGTTCATCGTTAGTATTAAATAAATTTAATAAATTAAAGGTAAAATATCCAATTAAAATCGTATGTTTAAATACCACTAAATGGTATTTATCAAAACGTTTTATGGAATTAAAATGATTGCATCTTAGTTAGTTATTATTAATCTAGATGGATATGAGATGTGGTTTGGCTCTTGACCAGGAACGAGAATGGAATAAGATTGCTTGAGATTTTAAAATTTATTTGAAATATACGATTATGTTATATAACAATTCTTTTCTAGCAATTTTATTTTTAAATTGAAGATCTAATATTTAAAGCAATATAAGCGAGAGAAAACCTTAAAAAATTTGTTTTGATATGAATAAAGTAGAACTACTTGCTCCAGCGAAAAATTTCAAGGCTATTAAGGCGGCAGCCGATTATGCCGATTCATTCTATTTTGGTATTCAGAAATATAACATGCGAATGCGGTCCGAAAACATTAATATTAAAGATATGTGGGAGATTGTTGATTATTGCAGAGAGAAGGACATAAAAACATATCTCACAACAAATATCCTCCTCTATGATGATGAATTAGCTGAAATCCAAAATTTAATTGAATCGGCGAAAGAAGCGGGTATCGATGCTGTGATTGTTCATGATCTAGGGGCAATGGAAATTGCAAAACGAGTGAGCATTCCATTTCATGTCTCAACCCAATGTAACGTGTCAAATTCCCTTTCAGCACGATTTTATGAGAAATTGGGGGCAGAACGAATTATATTGGCACGGGAACTATCCTTAGAGAAGATTAAGGAAATTAAAAGAAATTTAATATCTGCAGAAATCGAAACATTCATCCATGGGGCGATGTGCACTTCGGTGAGTGGCCGTTGCTATTTTTCTCAAGATATATGCGGAAGTCCAGAAAAATCAGCTAATCGTGGCAACTGCATTCAACCTTGCCGAAGGAGATGGTCGGTAAAAGATATGGATAATAATGAATATATTTATGATGGTGTAAGATTTATGAATTCCAGAGATCTTTGTACAATCGCTTACATCCCGGATTTAATTGAAGCGAACATCGATGCATTTAAAATCGAAGGGCGAATGCGCCACCCCCATTATGTAGAAATAGTCGCCAAAACCTATAGAGAAGCAATTGAGGCGTATTATGATGGTACTTTCACAGATAAAAAAGTGGGTTGGTGGGTAACCGAACTCAAGAAAGTATATAACAGAGGATTTACTCCTGGATTCTACTTTAAACGCCCAACAGAGGAAGATCACCAACATAATTATCCATACAATCTTTCACATTACAGATATATTAGAGTGGGAAAAATTATTGACTATAATTCCAATAATCAGATGGCAACCATTCTTTTAGATAATGGGTATATTGGAATAAACTCTGATGTTGTTATTATGGGAAAAAGGTCAGACACCTATATTCATCAACCAAAAAATGTCCTTAAATATAAAGGAAAAATAGTTGATATAACTCCACGTGGAACTAAAAAGAATAATATCACTGTTAAAATGAAAGTAAACGACATTCCTGAAACCCAAGGGGTCGATAAAGTATATATCTTCACTAATAAGACATATAAAAGACAAAAGTATTCTCTGTAAAGTATAAATTGAAAGTGCGAAATTTTCTAATCAATTATAAAAAGGGTTTATTTAATTATCTTTACTCCTTGCTCTCTTAATTCACTAAAAAATTTTGGTTCTTCTCGAATATTATTCCTTTCTACATCTAAATGCTTCAAGGCCTCCATTTCCTTAACTGATTCTGAGAGGTGAGTTAATTTATTGGATTTAATAAGAAAGTATTCGACCTTTTTTAGAGATTCTAAGGATTCTGGAAGACTTTCAATCTCATTATTACTTAGGTTGATATATTCTAATTCCGTCAAAGAATTAATTGAATCTGGCATCTTTTTAAGATTATTATAATACAGATATAAGAATTTTAAAGCAGCGAGATTTCCAATTGAGTCTGGAACGCTTTTAAGAAGGTTTTTACCCAAGTCAAGAGTCTCTAGCTCTTCTAGTTTTCCTATAGATTCGGGAATTTCTTTAAGCTTATTGAATCCCAAGATTAAGTTCTTTAAGTCAAATAACTTTCCGATACAATGAGGGATTGTTCTAATTTTATTCGTTGACAAATCTAATTCTTTGAGGGATTTTAATTGACAAATTGTTTCGGGAAGATCTAATAACTTATTACTACTAAGATCTAATATCTCCAAATTATCAAGTTGACCGATAGAGTTTGGAAGATGTTCTAATTTATTATCATATAAATCGAGTTCAAAAAGGGAACTCAGTTTACCAATACTTTCGGGCAACTCTTTTAGTTGATTTTGTTTTAAATCTAATGAAGAAAGATATTTTAAATTACCAATGGAGGAGGGCAATACCTCTATAGCATTATTATTTGCCCAAAAGTAATTTAATAATTTCAACTCTCCTAATGTAGCCGGAAGAGATTTGATTCCGTTGTTTTGAATGTCGAAGCGAAGTAACGATTTTAGCTTTCCTATCGTTTTGGGTATAGATGTGAGCTCATTATTGCCTAAGCTCAAATTTTCCAATTTATCCAATAACCCAATAGAGTCTGGAATGGCTTCTAAATTATTAGAATTTATTCCTAAATATTTTAGGCTAGTTAAACCACCAATCGATTCAGGAAGAGTCTTTAAATTATTGCCTTTTAAAAAGCACGATGTCAATGATGTGAGAGAACCGAAAGATTTGGGTAACTGATTAAGGAGATTTTTGCGAATATTGAGTCGTTTTAACGACTTTAAAAATCCAATTGATTCTGGAAGCGTTCTTAAGTTATTATTTCCAAGATAAAGAAACTGAAGTGAATGTAAAGCACCAATAGAGCGCGGTAATTTATTTATTTCATTATTACTCAAATCTAAAAACTTTAATTTATCCAAATTGCTAATCGACTCTGGGAGCTCTGTTAATTTGTTGCCGCTAATATCTAGATATTCAAGGTTTCTGAGTTTTCCAATATTTTCGGGAAGGTGTTTTAAATTATTAGTTTCAATATGTAATTCCTCTAAAGCATCGAGAGAGATGATCGTATCTGGGATATAGTGCAGTCGATTTTCGCTAATATCTATGGATTTCAATAAGTTTAATGTGCAGGTGATTTCGGAAAAGTCTATGACGTTATTTCCCCGTAAATAAAGTGTTTCTAATTGATCTAACTGCTCTATCTCTTTAGGAATTGTATCTAATCCACAAGAAAATAAACACAACCCAGATACATTATTATTTTTGGTTTGATAACCGATAGTATAAGATTTTAGTTCATCAACGTGGGGAATATTTCCTCCGATCTCAATTTGGAGATTTTTTAGGGCATCCTTTTCTTTAGATGAAATACTCATAATTCCGTACTTAAATGACTAATTTTAGATCAAATTGAAGAAGTTTTTGTAGAGGTATTTGTTAAAATAATAAATTAGTTATTTATATGTTTTCTACTTATTTTTTTGAAATGCATTGGTTTCTTCAAAAAAGAATAAATGAGATTATTGATGACATTCGAAAAATCTGGGTTGATAAAATGCTTGTTCAGTAAAGGGTTAAAGATTAATATATGAGTTTAAGGTAAATCTTCTTAAGCAATTTAAAATTAAATGAAATTATTGTAAACGTGCATAAATGTGGAAAAAGCAAGAGCACAAGCACGTCTTCTATGGTGGTCGAATTGAATATGAAAGAAAATGAAAAACAAAACCTATATGAAACGTTTAATGCGGTAATTGAAAGTATAATTAAGGAAAAAAAAGGGATGAAAAAATATGAAACCCTTTTAAACGATTTTGATGCCAGAATTAATATGGGGCTCCAAATTTCCGAGGATTATTATTTTTGGTTAAACTTGGTGGGAAAAGATGGAGAGTTTGAATTATCGCGGGGTAGATTAGATGAATGTGATTTAGAGATCAAAGCGGCACCGGAAGATCTCATGTATTTCTCTAATGGAGAAAATTCTGTCCTTCATATGGTATTGAAGAAAAATCAATTTGGAGATAGAAAATTGCGATTCTCAAAAGGTACTACAGGATACAACTTAGGGCTTTTACTTAAATTACCAAAAATTCTAGTATTAGATTAAAAACCCAATATATCTATTTTTTTCCTTATCGATAACTATTTTAAGTTGAAATACCAGCCCCTAATCGATATTCCATAATGAATTTATTACCTTAGATTGGATAAAAAGGATATAACTACTTAAGTTTAATGATTTTCACACACATTCATCCATTCCCTAAAGAAAATGGCTTTCTGTGTGAAAAATGGTAAAAAATTATTAGTAAATAAAATTTTTGACTATTTAATCTAATTTATCTAATCGCAACCCGGAAATTATGTCCGTGAGAATCTCAAGCATTTTTTCTAATTCTTTTATCGAAATTTCTCCCATATGACCAATTCGAAAGGTCTCATTTGCAAGGGATCCGTATCCATTTACAATTCGATACCCTTTTGAAAGCATTTGTTTAACCATTTTTGCATAATCCAAATTCAAGGAATTTTTCATCGTAGATACCGTATTTGATTCATATCCACTTTCCGAGAACATTTCAAGATTCATATCTCGCGCCCATATCCTTGTTCTCTTCCCCAATTGCGTGTGACGTGTAAATCGTTCTTCTAAACCTTCTTGGTTAAGGATGTAGTCTAATTGCGAAGTTAGGGCTCTTATTTGTGGAATTGGCGGGGTTGTAGGTGTTTGGTTCGCGGCACTTTTTTTTTGAAAATATACAAAATCAAAGTAATGGCCTCGATTTTCAACATCTTTTGCTTTTTCAAATGCATCTTCAGATATAGATGCCAATGCGAGTCCGGGTGGGAGCGCAAAACATTTCTGAACGGATGCCAAACAGACGTCAATACCAAGTTTATCGATCTCGGTTTTTACACCTGCCATCGAAGAAGTAGCATCAACGCACACTAAAGCGCCGGAATCTTTGATAATTGGGATAATTTCATCGATTGGATTATACACTCCAGTTGATGTTTCGTTCGCTTGTAGGCATATTACCGCATAATCATCCTCTTCGAGGAATTCTTTGATTAATTCGGGTTTAAGAGCTTTACCCCATTCAACTCCTCGTTTTACAGCATTTTTTCCGTTTTTTTCTCCAATATTATGCCATCGGTCGCCAAATGCTCCAATGGATAAAAATAGCCCTTTTTCATCTTTCTTTATGAGGTTCCTCACACACGCTTCCATAACGCCGGTCGCACTTGAGGTAAATATAAGACATTCATTATCTGTATATAATAGTTCTTGAAGTCCTTCTTTTACCTTTTTGTGCATCTCTTCATAAGGTTGAGAGCGATGTGTGTCGTTGGGTTTTGCTAATTCTTCCAGAATCCTCTCGGGAATATAGACAGGTCCCGGAGTAAATAATTTTAATTCTGATCCTTTTTCTTCATTAAAATGAATATTCGACATACTAACTCAACGTATATAAATCAACAAGGAATATATTTTTTACCAAATGATCAAAACTTTGTCGAAAATCAATAAAGAAAATTTTCGATCTTCCACATATCAGCGATATTTCTCTTTAATCTGATTACTTTGGAAGATAAAATAGAAGTTTTTTTGATTTATCTTTCTCTTCTTTTGATCTAGTTGGAAGAGTGTAGTTTTAATATCTTTATTTTCGGTATTGATGGATAAAATGATAAAGGAGGGTATTCCACTGGCAATGAACGACCACGCTCCTGTCACGCTTCCAGGATTGACTAATAAAGTTCCTTTTTTAGTAAGGAAGACCTCTTCTTGGTGAGTATGTCCTGATATTAATATGTGGGATCCGTTTTCCCTTGCCACTTCTTCAAGTTGGTGATGATTGCCCCTCTGTTGAATTTGATCTCCGTGCGTTATGCTAATCTTCAATAGAGATTCGTTGGTGTCATTCAATTTAAGTGTAAGGTGTTCAAACAGCGGGGCATCTCTGTTTCCCGCATAATAATCCATATTTCCCATAACAGTAAATATTTCTTTTTTTGTATTTGAAGCGAGGAATTCAAGAAATTCTGGATAATCTATCAAATCTCCTGTAAAAAAAGTATAATCAAACATGCGGGACGAGCTTAATTCACTTATCTTATCCATAATAGATTCGGGAATTTGTTTAGCTCGCCTTGGAATATGAGGATCTCCTATCGCAAGCATTTTATACTTCGTCAAGGTTGGAACACCTCATTGTATTGAATTAATACTTATTGATGATACTTCTTGTATTCTTTTTGAACAAATTGATATAGTTTTTTGGCTTTATCATTAGTCTCGAAATGTTTTCTGACGGGCTCTAGAAATTGATTAATATATTTGGAAACCGCAGGCTTTAAATCAGGCGGACTCAGATCTCCTTGTACATAAGCTTCTTCTAGTTCTTGATAAGAGGAATATTCTACATCGCCACCGTATTTTACTGGTCGTTCCACATAAAAATTATCCACTAATTCAAAAATGATATATTTACAATATTCTAAGACTGGATTATCTGATGCTTGTTCGGGTGGACAATAGGCCTTATTTATCTTCCTCTTAACATCTTTCGCACTATCCAACATAAAGATCGCAGAATCGGGATTGGATTTTGACATCTTTAGTTTTATTACTCGATCAACCCCCTCAGCCTCTGAATCGGGAGGTGAAAGTAAACCCATAAGCATATGGTGATGAATTGCCACCGGTTTTGGTCGATTTAGTACACTCGCAACTTCTCTTGCGAGCATATTAACTCTTCTTTGATCTAATCCTAATTGACAAATGTCAGCATCAAGGTAAAAAATATCCGCAGCTTGCATCAAGGGATAGAGGATTTGCGATGCTGATAACGCTTCAGACTCCTCTCTTCCCATAATTTGGGTACATCTTATGATTCGATTTAATGTATTATTTATCGCGATTTTTAAGACCAATTCCCAGTATTCGGAATTTTTAACTAATTCGGAAGCATAGATAAATTCGACTTGGCTTAAATCCATATCACACACTTTCCAAACTTCAATGAAAAAATCTCCGACTTTTTTGATGACCTCAAGATCTCCACCGAATTTTTGATTTGCGGCAGCATGCCAATCGGCCACTAGGAATTTGAACTTAACCCCAGCCTTGGTAAGTTTATTCACGTTAATCGCTCTTAGTAGCCCCTGGGCAATATGAATATTCCCCGAAGGTTCAAAACCGTCATATGCGATAATTTCTTTATTATGCTCTTCCTTCCATCGCAACATTTCGCGTAGATCATCCAATTCGATGATCTCCTCTCCCACTTCTTTAAGTAATTCAATTTTTTCATCTAAAGATAATGACATGATATAAAAACTCCGAATAACTATGGGTTTTGTAATGTTGTAATTGATAAAATCTTTATGAATTTAGAAAATGGAAAGAGAAACATATATAAAATTGGTGTGAATAGGTTTGAAAATGAAAAAATAATAATTATAAATTATATTATACAATTGTTAAGAATTACGGTTATTATTGGAAAATGAATCATTAATGGATTTTTACCATAGAATTTGGAATTTAACAAAATACAAAAACTAATTTATGTTAAAAATTAAAGGGGAAAGTAATTAATTATTCAGAGACCTCTACAGAAATCTTTCCTCTTTTTCCTTCCTTTACGTTTTTCTCTTCAATTGCAGCTTGAGCTGCGGCGATGCGAGCTACAGGAATCCTGTATGGGGAACATGACACATAATCCAAACCGATTGCATTCGCAAAGTGTATGGATTGAGGCTCTCCACCATGCTCACCACAAATACCACACTTGAGGTTTGGTCTTGTTTTTCTCCCTTTTTCAATCGCAATTTTCATTAATTCTCCGACTCCTTTTTGGTCCAAGATCTCAAAGGGATTTTCCTTTATGATTTCTTTATTCAAGTAAATCGGTAGGAATTTACTTTCCGCATCATCTCGAGAGAATCCATATGTCATTTGTGTGAGATCATTAGTCCCAAAACTAAAGAATTCGGCTTCTTCGGCAATTTCATCTGCAGTAAGGGCGGCTCGAGGGATTTCGATCATAGTTCCAAAATTGTATTCTAAATCAACATCATAACTATCAATGGTCTCTTGAGCGACGTTTACCAGTTGGTTTTTTACCAATTTAAGCTCTGAAATCATACCAATTAACGGGATCATAACCTCGGGCTTTACATCGATTCCTTCTTGTTTTAATTCGCAAGCTGCTTGAAATATTGCCCTAACTTGCATCTCGTTTATTTCCGGCCAAACTATACCCAAACGGCAACCTCGTAAGCCCATCATAGGATTTTCTTCGGAAAGAGAGCGAATTAACGTGATATATTTATCTTTTTCCTTTAATTCTTGATCTAAGGGACTAGTGTTGAGTAGTGATTTGGAAAGAGAATTCGTCATTTTGAGTTCTTGCGTCTCCAAGAGTACTTCTGAGAGTGAAGGTAAGAATTCATGTAATGGTGGGTCCAATAGTCGAATGGTCACTGGTTTACCCTTCATTTTTTTAAAGATATCATAAAAATCCCCTTTTTGCATTGGTAATATTTTGTCTAAGGCATCTTTCCTCTCTTCTTTTGTTCGGGCTAATATCATCCTCTGAACGACCGGTAATCGTTCTTGGGCCATAAACATATGTTCTGTTCGTGTCAATCCTATTCCTTCTGCGCCAAAATCCAAAGCTTTTTCTGCATCCAAAGGTGTATCAGCATTCGCACGTACCCCAATCTTCCTAATCTCATCCGCTATTTCAAGTAATTCAAGAAACTCTCCCTTAATTTCGGGTTCTATTAAAGGTACTCTACCTTCGATAACTCTACCCGTGGTTCCGTCAATAGTGACGTAGTCGCCTTCTTTTACCACCGTCTCACCGACTCTAAACTCTCTGTCCTCGGTATCAATTTCAATGTCTTGAACCCCTACTACTGCCGGCTTACCCATTCCCCTCGCCACGACCGCAGCATGAGAGGTTTTCCCTCCAAATTGAGTCAACACACCGGAAGAGGCATATAAACCATGAACATCTTCGGGTTTGGTTTGAGGACGTACTAAAATTATATCTTTCTCGCTTTCATTGGCCATTTCTTCTGCTGTATCCGCATCAAATATCGTAATACCCGACACAGCTCCAGGAGAGGCGTTAATACCGTGAGCAAGTACATGAACGATGGCATTTTCATCAATACTTTTGAATAACAATTTTGAGATCTTTTTCGCATCTACGCTCATTATCGCCTCTTCTTTTGAAATGAGTCCTTCCTTGACCATATCAACAGCAATTTTCACCGCAGCTGAGGGGGTTCTCTTACCATCTCGAGTTTGTAATATAAACAGTTCGCCATCCTCGATTGTAAATTCGATATCCTGCATATCCCTGTAGTGGCGCTCTAATTTCTCGAGGGTATTCATTAATTCGTTATAGACCTCTGGAAAGTCTTCACTCATATCTTCGATTTTCTTCGGGGTTCGAATTCCCGCAACAACATCCTCTCCTTGCGCATTCTTTAAATATTCTCCGAATCGCATTTTTTCTCCCGTTGAAGGATCGCGTGAAAATGCGACACCCGTAGCCGAATCCCATCCTTTATTCCCGAATACCATAGTTTGAATATTTACCGCAGTTCCAAAATTAGGAATATTATTGATTTTTCTATAGGTAATCGCTCGTTTATTATTCCATGATTTAAAGACTGCCTCGATGGCTAAAAAGAGTTGATCAAATGGATCTTGAGGGAAGGGAGTACCGATTTCTTTTTCATACAATGCTTTATAATCAGCAATTACTTTTTGGAGATCTTTTACATCTAAATCAGTGTCTTTCGCGTTTCTTCCCTTTTCACGTTTATATTGATTTAAAATCCTCTCAAATTTCTCATCACTGATCCCCATCACTACATCTCCAAACATTTGGATAAAGCGCCGATAAGAATCGTAGGAAAAACGAGGATTATCTGTTTGTCTTGCTAAGCCTTGAACACTCTCATCGTTTAATCCGAGGTTTAATACAGTATCCATCATTCCTGGCATGGACATAGGAGCTCCAGAACGGACACTCACCAAGAGCGGATTACTTATATCTCCAAATTTCTTGCCCGTTTGCTCTTCCAATTTTTTGAGATAATCTAATACAATAGGACGTAATTTCTCCATTGTCTCTTTGGGATAATCGAAATAATTCAAACATGCTTCGGTGGTAATAACAAATCCTGGAGGAATGTTCAGGCCCATATTCGTCATTTCCGCCAGATTCGCACCTTTTCCTCCCAAGAGGCTTTTCAATTCTTTCTTTCCTTCAGAAAAACCATATACAAATTTTTCATTTTCTGTAGTTGCCATCTCTACTTCTAACCTTTTAATTATGTGAAATTGAATTACAATTTAAAATGAATATATATCTCAAATTATTATATATTCGCATTCTGTTAAAATTATAATTTATATTTATTAATTTTGCTTAAAAAATAAAAATTATCGTTTATATAGACTATATATCACATTTTCTGGCGAATTTGAAACAAAACTACCAAAAAATCACACTCGATTCGATTTACGAATGTAGTTTTTCTATCCCAGTGTAGCAAATTAACTTACTGCAATACATCTCGCACCTTCCAGATTCCTTCAATGATGAGATCAGGTTGACTCTCACTCTTTTTTATCATATTAAGGCTGCTTTCTCCAGATAGAACACAACAAGTCGTAACTTCGGCATTTAATCCCATTTTTATATCTGTATAAAGGCGATCTCCGAACATCACTGCTTTATCCGGTGAGATCTGTAAATTATTCAGCTTAAATAACAACATTTCCTTATTTGGTTTGCCAAATACACGAGGCATACGATCCACAGTCTTATTGAGAAGGGCAGCAATGCCCCCCGCATCTGGAATATAGCCCTTTTCTGTGGGACAGCGATTATCTAAATGGGTGGCGATATAGGGAATTCCGTCTTGAAGAAAATAAGACGCTCGCACCAGTCGCTCATAAGTCAATTCTTGATCGAAGCCCAAAACTAAAATCTCGGGCTCTTCCTCTGTTAGCTGGAATCCTTTCTTTTCGAATTCTTTTTTCAATGAGGTAGTTCCCATAAGAAAGAGCTTCTTAAAGCCTTCTTTTTTGAGATAGTCAATGGTCGGATGTTGCGACAAAATAATATGATTCTCATCAACACTCAGCCCATATTTATCTAATTTTGTAAGATAGTCGGAAGTAGATCGACTGGAATTATTCGAAAGGAAAAAAAATTGAATATCCTCTCTTTTTTCTAATAAATGAATTAATTCAAGCACACCATCAAACACCTTATTCCCTAAATACACGGTGCCATCCAGATCAAAGAAAAATACCTGTTTTTCTTTTAAAATTGAGAGTTCTGAAGTGGTTGATATCATCATAAAGAAATTTGAAAGAATTAGTTATTGATAAATAAAAAAAATGAAAAATGATATTGATTAATAAAATTCTGTATCAATTACTGTGGTACTATTGACCAATTCTTGCGCGGCTTTGGTTGCACGCATTACTTTTGCCATATTACCCTTTAATTTAAATTTACCACTCATGAGACCTTGAATTGGGTCAAGCTCTTTTTTAAGAACCTTTAACCAATTGTCATATGGTCCTGAGAAGATAAATTCCGCATCACTCTCTTCTCCCTCCGCGAGAATTCTCGCCCCGGTGCACTCTCCATGGAATAATCCTACAAACATATGGATTTCATGGTCTAGATTACCGCTTGGTTCTATAATGAATACAAAATCGCCTTCCCACCACGAAGCGGCTTCGGCATAATCGGGGTTTTCATTTATTGCTTTACAATAGGCTTTTGCCCATTCTTCAGTTGCAAATTTAATTTTAGTTCACCATCTATTTTAATTCAGATCAACTAGTTTAATATTATTATTAAGCATCAATAGTAAAAAAAGGATCTCAAAGTCTATTTAGCTACCACTAATGCTGACCAGAACTCAACATAATTATAAAATTTCACTTAAATCAATTAGATTTAAAATGAATTTATCTATAAACCTATAATTTCCCCTATTAAAGGAATGAGAACAAAAAAATAAGATTAGATTCCAATACCAATTGTATTACCGATTCCCGCAACAATAACCTTAGAGCCTTCTTCTGTCCGCTCTCTTATTGAGTCTTTAATCTTATTGACAAATTCTGGAACAGACCGAGTAATCGATCGATTCATAGTAGTTATGGCATCTTCCAAAGATTCTTTGCAGATCAGAGCATCAATAGGAACGGTTTTACCAGTGGAGGATTCCTCTATATAAAACTTCTCAACTCCAATCCCTCCAATAGCTGCTCCAACACCAATCGCTATAGAACCGCTCTTTTCACCTTCCAATTTCAGTCCCGCGTCAATCATAATTATTCTTGACACACTGTCGCCATGCTGTTCGATAAGTTTTTTAATCGCGGTTCCCGGTTTCCCTACAGTTCCTCCGGGGCCCTTTGCTCGAACTACAAACACTGTCCTCCCTTCAAAATCGAACTCTTGATAAATTGTGTGTTTCGCTATATCCACCGCTTCAACTTCATTGGGGCCATTAATATCTCGGACAAGACTTCCTACCACCATCGGCCCTAGGGCATCTCCGATCGGACTTCCCTCCGAAAATGCCCTCACAGCGTTATAATACGATTTTGCCATAGCCATAATTAAGGTGAGCTGCATCGCAATCTGCATTAATAATAAGGCGGATTTAGATTTTTTTCCGAGTATTAAATAGTGTTTAACTAACCTATATACATAATCAACTGCCATAGTAGCTTCCAGAAGATTTTCTAAGTTTTGTCGCTTCGTTTCATCTGCTTTCGGAGCCAATTTCGCAACCTCCTCCTCATATCGATTATCACGTACATCGATGATATGGTCAAATTTGGGAACAATCCCGTAGGGATCAAGGTCTACAGGAGATATAGTGATAAATGTCATAAAATCCTCCAGTTTGAGCTTCAGATCTTTGTCTGTTTCTTTATCTTTCGCAAAATCTTTAAAATTAGAGAAAAGTGTTTGCGTAGACTCATCTCTCCAATTTTTCAATTTTTCTAATGCCCCCTCAATATCCTTACTTGCCTTCCACGCTTGGATCTTTTGTCCGTAGAACATGGAAATGAAGATCAGACCAAAGAAGAGTATATTGAAGATAATTGACCATGGATCCGTCTGCTGTGTGGTTCCTAAAAGCATTAATAGTATAGTCATATTGTTTGATTTACCCTTTTCGCGTATAAATAACGAATTTGATATTTTTATAATAAGTAAATTTATTTAATCATATATTTTTTTCTATTATAGAAAAAGCGTAAAGGATTCAAATATCAGCATGATTGAAGAAGAAAAGGACGAGGATGTTTTAGAAAAAGATATCTCTTGGAAGAAAATCGTAAAACATATAGTCGTAGTCGCGTTGCTCATACTTGGAGTGGTGATCATTTATGCTGGGATTGGTCCCGATCAAATAACCAATTTCTTTATGGGCTTCACACTTGTTTGTGTTGCCACCACTATACTCCAATTTCCTCAAAAAGAGGAAGATCCGTTTAAACAAACGCTCACCATCCTAAAATGTAGCAATTGTGAGCTTACTCAAGTTCGACACTATGAAGATGGAGATTATGTCTACAAAATAGATGGGCAATGTGAGAAATGCGATGGGAATATGATAATTACTAAGATTTATTCTGTGAAATTAAAACGCCCCACAGTTCCCACTGAACAAGAAAAGGTAAGCTTGAAAAACTCCTAATTTTTTAATGGTCTTTAATTAGAGAAAATTAATTTTTCTTATTTCAATTAAATTAGTGATAATTTTTATGTTTGACTTGGTTGGACTGGGCGGAACTTTTGATCATTTACATGAAGGACATAGGTTGCTCATCAAAACTGCTTTAAAAGTGTCAGAAAAAATCGTAATTGGGTTGGCAACAGAGGACTTACTAAAGAATAAAAAATATTCTCAAAAGCTCGAGGGTTATGAAACAAGAAAAAACAATATCGAAAAATTCATATCATCATTCGCTGACCTCGATCGCGTAAAAATTGTCGAGCTCAATGAACCATATGGACCACCAATCAAGGAAGAAAAATATCAAGGATTAGTCGTGAGCCAAGAAACGTATTCTACCGCCCTCAAGATAAATGAAAAAAGGAGAGAAAAAGGATTTCCTCCTTTGGTAATAGTAGTTATTCCAATCATCAAAAATGAGAAAAATGAAAAGATAAGCTCCACAACTATAAGAAAAGATATAAAATAATATACACCAAATTCTTGAATATTATTTAAACCCTTTAGTTCTGTGGGTGATTCCAGTAAGATTAGAAAATTAGTCCTATAGGGTCAAAATCGAATAATTAGATTCATTTCACCAAAATTTTTAACAAACCTTTAACTTTTATACATGATTTTGAAATGAATGAACTAAAAATGGTTTTGGATAACAAATTTTCAGAAAGTCAAGTTCTGCCAAATTCATTTTTTGGATTCTTTAAATTCTTTATTTTGCCAAGGGAATACTAAAATTTCGATTTATTAACGTTCCCTTGGCTACGGAAATTTTTTCTACTCGAATTAATTAGATCTTTTTCATTATGTACAGTTAAAAGTCCCCCAAATTGATGATAGATCATTCTAAATACGTTCTGCTTAAAGATAGAGCCACTTAAATCCAAAAATTTATATAGATTAATAATTTAGAGAAATTATATATAGATTTAACTGTGTTAGATTTCTAAAAATGACTATTAAACTGGAAAAACAGACGATTGAAGTATTTAAGGCTCTTAAAAAGGAAACATCGGATGAAGTTCTCGCCACAGAATTTTCCGAAAAACTTGGATTAGATTATATAGTGTTGATGTCCGCTATTAATGAATTAAAAAAGCATGATCTGGCGGATTTTGAAGAACAAGAAATTTTTCAGATAAGTTTGAATGAAGAAGGAAAATCCTATTTACAAAAGGGGCTTCCAGAAAGACAACTTCTTGAACAATTATTAAAAAAAGAAGTTAAGGAAATAAGTTTACAAGAGTTCTTGGAGATCTCCGATTTTGATAAGAAGCTATTCTATATTGGAATATCCTATATGAAAAAAAATAGATGGATCGCTCAGAGCAAAGCTACTGGAGAGAATAAGATCTTTCTTATCGAAGAGGAATTTCCGGAAACAGAATTAGAGGCGTTTCTAAAAATCTTTCGCGATAAGACTAACCTTAATTATTCAAATCTTTCTAAAAATGAAAAAAAATATGTAGATCTACTAAATAAACGACAACTGATCAAGAAGGAAAAAAAGACTCAGAGAATAATTTTCCTTACAGAAAAGGGAAAGAATACAAAACTCTCTGATATCGAGGAGCTGCATCGAATTAGTAAGCTAACCTCGGATATGATTACATCTGGTAGCTGGAAGGATTATGAGTTAAAACCATTCGATGTCACGAAACAAGGTCCGCTCTTGAAAGGGGGAAAAATCCATCCCGTTATAAATATGATTAATGAAATTCGCGAAATCTTTTTGTCTATGGGATTTACAGAGATTCGAGGACCGATAATTGAAAGTGCATTTTTCAATTTTGATGCTTTATTTCAACCCCAGGACCACCCAGCACGGGAATTACATGATACATTCTATCTTGAGAATCCGAAAGAAGCAGATTTACCCGAAAAGGAACGCGTACAGGCAGTAAAAGCCACGCACGAAAACGGCGGAGATTCTGGTTCCACTGGCTGGGGATATGAGTGGGATAAGGACGTGGCAAAACAAACGCTGTTAAGGACTCATACTACCGCGACCACGATAAGAAGGTTAGCGAAATTTCATAAAGATAATGATAATATGCCTGTGAAAGTTTTTTCCATTGATAGAGTTTTTCGAAATGAAAAAGTAGATAAATCCCATCTAGCAGAATTTACTCAGATTGAAGGAATTGTCATTGATGAGAATGTAAATCTCTGCGATTTGATTGGAATTATTTCTGAATTCTATAAGAAAATGGGATTTGAAAAAATTATTACGCGACCTGGGTTTTTTCCTTATACAGAACCCAGCATGGAAATCGCAGTGTATTATGATAAATTAGGCGAATGGCTCGAAATGGGAGGATCGGGAATCTTTAGACCTGAGGTTACATATCCATGGGGAGTTAAAAACCCAACAAGAGTCTTAGCGTGGGGCTTGGGTTTAGAGCGTTTAGCTATGCTGAAATTCGAAAGGAAAGATATTCGAGATCTATATATAAATCCAATAAAATGGCTCAGAGAGGAATCATATAAATAACGGAGGAATAAAATCAAAATGCCGACATTAGAGTTAAAGATCGAGCGCTTAGAAAAATTAGTTGGGAAAGAATTGGATATTAAGGATTTAGAATATGATTTGCAGTGGATTAGTCTTGATTTAGAAGATGTGAATGAAGAAGAACAGACCATTAAGGTAGAATATAATCCAAATCGGCCTGATTTCGCAAGTCCGGAAGGTATCGCCCGGGCGTTAAAAGGATATTATGAAATTGAGACAGGCGTTCCCGCCTATGAGATGAACTCTAGCGGAATTAATCTAAGTGTCAATCCCGAAGTTAAGCGAGTGAGACCATATATCGTTGCGGGTGTCATACGAGAAGTATTTTTAGATGATGATGAGGTCGCAACACTTATGAATATTCAAGAGCAACTTCATTGGGCTGTTGGACGTGATAGAAAAAAGGTCGCAATAGGAGTACACGATCTTGATAAGATAGAACCACCATTCCGATATACTGCCGTCGATCCTGAATCCTTAAGTTTCGTACCTCTCCATGGGGATGGATATCCGATGAATTTGGAAGAGATCCTTCTGGTCCATGAAAAAGGAATAGAATATGCTCATATCCTTGAAGGGAAAGACGTGTATCCAATTATATTTGATAAAAAAGACCAAGTACTCTCATTCCCTCCAATAATAAATGGTGTCATTACCACGGTGACAGATGAGACGGAGAATTTATTCTTAGATATTACAGGAACAGACTTTGAAGCAATTAATTTAGCATTAAATATCCTTTCCACTACTTTAGCAGATATGGGTGCAAAAATAGAGACCGTTGAGGTAAATTATCAGGGAGGAAAAGATATAATAACTCCTAATCTCGACCCCAAACAATGGGAAGTATCAATCGATTATGTAAACGATTATATTGGGTTAGATTTGAGTCAGGATGAGATGATTAAATGTTTCGAAAAAGTCCGAATGGATGCGAAGAAATCCAAGAAGAAAGGAGCCTTGGATGTTTGGGTACCCGCATTTCGGGGAGATATCATGCATCCCGTTGATTTCACAGAAGATTGTGCTATCGGGTACGGATATTTGAATTTGCCAAAAACCGTAAGAGAAGGGGGCATAGGAGAATATCATCCCATTCAGAATTTTGCGAATGAAATTAGAAAAATTATGATCGGCGCAGGATATTTGGAAGTGCTTAACTTCATTCTTACCAATAAAACGCGTCATTATGAGTTTATGAATCAAAAGAAGAAGGAGGCTGAGATGGTCCAAATAAAAAACCCGGTTTCGAAGGAATATAATACGACCAGAACCACCTTATTACATAAATTAATGGAAACCATTGGTTATAATCGATCTGAAGAAAAACCAATTAAAATCTTCGAAGTGGGAGATATCATCCAGTTGGATGAAACTGAGGAGACGGGAGCTAATAGGAGGCTCCATCTGGCAGCAGCAACTTATCACGAAAATGCGGATTTTACCGAGATACGATCAACCATCGATTTTATTATCACCGCACTCGGTTATACTGAAAATTACGAAATTATGCCGAATAATAACCCAACTTATATCGAAGGTCGATGTGGAACCATAATGATTGGGAATAAGAAAATTGGAGAAATCGGAGAGATACATCCAGAAGTTCTTAATAAATTCAAATTAGAATTTCCGGTCGCAGCGCTGGAGATTAATTTACAGCATTTTATTGATGGAATTTGAATATAGCAATAATAATATCGATACCAACAAATTTTAAAATTTTTCTGAATAATGATGGATCAAGATGATAATAAAAAAGAACTTGAAAGTTTAAGGAAAGAGATTAACGAGATAGACCTTAAGATTGTTGAGTTTCTCAATAAAAGAGGAAAAGTTGTAAAAGGTATCGGTAAAATTAAAAAGGAGCTTGATTTAGACACATATCAACCGAAACGGGAAGAAGAGGTTATCCAAAAAGTTATTGAGAAGTCTGAAATCTTGCCCGCAGAAAGCATTAGAGCGATTTGGAAAGAGATTATGAGTGCTTCCAAACGCATCCAAGGAAGGATAGATAAGATTGGTTTCTTAGGTCCTGAAGGTACCTTCACCCATCAAGCTGCACTCGAATTTTTCCCAAAATCGGGTTCCAAATTCATTCCCAGTAAAAATATCATAGAGATATTCGAAAATATTGAAAAAAACGTGCTGGATTATGGTGTTATCCCGATTGAAAATAGTCTACAAGGTACCGTCAGAGAAACGCTTGATCTACTCATTGAAAAAGAATTGATGATCTTTGGCGAAATCGAGCTTAGAATTAAACAAAATTTAATTGGAGTAGAGAATGCAGAACTTTCCAAGATTCAAAAAATCTATTCTCATCCTCAAGCGTTTGCTCAGACACGATCCTGGTTAAAAGCAAACCTCCCGAACTCTAAGTTGATTAATGTGAATTCTACAGCAGAAGCGGTCAAAATCATTAAAGAAAAAAATGATACAAAAATCGGAGCAATAGGAACGGATTTTGCCTCTAAGGTTCACGGCCTTAAGTTATTAAGCTCAAATATAGAAGATAATCCTTCCAATTATACCAGATTTCTAATTGTAGCTGATAAAGAGAATAAAGTAAGAGAAGGGAAAATCAAGACATCCATCGTTTATGTTACTAAACACATCCCAGGGGCACTCTACAATGTATTGGAACTATTTGCGAAGGCAGAGATAAATTTATTAAAAATAGAATCGAGACCACGCAGAAAAGGTCGATGGGAATACATCTTTTTAATGGATTTCGAAGGGGATAAGGAAGGTCCGAAAATCCAGAGAGTAATAAAAATGATGGAAAAAAATGTTATCTGGTACAAAATCTTAGGTTCCTATCCCATGTTTTAAATTAAAATAATGAGGATTTGAATTTTTATTACGAAATTTTACAAACAATAATTGTTTTATAAAAATATATTAGTTTAATCTATTTTATGTAACTATATCTTTTTTTACAAGATAAGCACATAG
>SHMW01000054.1 GCA_008080735.1 Promethearchaeota archaeon | reverse complement strand
CAGTATTTTGGGAAATTATATTTATTTTTTTTAATGATAATAAGTGTATATTATACTTAAGGATCTTTCTTGGGTTTTTATTATGGCTTCATACTATATTTGAAGACAGTAATACTTATTAGTAATATTATATTAGATGACCGTAACATTTAAATTCGAATTAAAAAAAATCACAATTTGAAATCAACTTATAGGTGATAAATATTTGCATATACCAGATGGTCTTTTAGATTTGGTGAGTATTGTTGTCCTATGGATTGTAACAGTTCTCATTATGGTACTGGGATATTTTCGAATGGGTAAGATGTTCGAGCGAGAGGATTCGGAAAAGCTTGTTCCGTATATTGGTGTTTTAGCGGCGGTCATTTTTGCCTTTCAATTCGTAAATTATCCCGTTCCTGGCGGCACCTCAGGGCACTTGGTCGGAGGTACATTAGTAGCGGTAATCTTAGGACCTTGGGCATCGGTAATCATTCTATTTTTGGTGTTATTAGTACAAAGTCTGTTCGGTGATGGAGGCATAACAGCTTTAGGAGCTAATACGTTCAATATGGGAATCATCGGTGGGATAATTGGATTTTATATCGTTGTAGGTATTATTAAGGTATTTAATAAAACCTCGATGGATAAAACCGTAAAAATTACCATTTCCACCGCAATTGGATCTTATGTAAGCATCGTACTCGCAGCTTTCGTATGCGGAATAGAATTGGGTATCTCAAATGTGGTTCCATACAACGTAGCAATCCCCGCGATGGTCTATTGGCATTTATTGATAGGGATAGGGGAGGCTATAATATCAGCACTAATTATCTATTATATTTTAAGAGTTAAACCCACATTAATCATAACGCAGAACATAATGGGGGTGCAATAAGAAATGGTGAACTGGCAACGCTACAAATGGCCCATTATCTCGATTATTATCATTTTTGGGGTGCTGGCGATCATGCTTTCGGTCGGATTTACTGTAGGGATATTATCAGAGGATCCAGACGGCCTAGAGCGCGTTTTAGAGGATAGTGGAGTAGGAGAACCCGAATCCCTTTGGACTCCTTTTCTTTCCTTTATAACAAATGAATACGTAGCTGGATTAATTGGTTTGATATTAGCAGCAATAATAATTGGAGGAGTATTTTACCTCATAACCTATTTCAAGAATAAAAGAGCGAAGTAATTAAAAATACTGCCATATTTCATCAATGCTTGCTCTTTTATTTCTTTTTTTTTATCATTATTTTTATTCAGAATAATGGAATTAAAACATTAATATAACTAAATTAGCAAACAAAACATCTGTTAAAACTAGTATTTTAATAAAATAAAAAAAAGATTGAATTATAAAAAATTTTTAAGCTCAGCTTAAACTGAAGGCATATTCGGGATTTTGAAGGGTGAACCAAATTTGATATTCACAATCGTTCGCGTCCCAAGGGAACCAACCCCACTGACTTCCATCAATATATCCATCCCAATCTTCTGACCACCAATTGAAGGCAGGATAATCATCATCACTAGACCAACTGTCATCTTCCCATGCCTCGCAACGAATCTTCAGTGGAGCATCTTTCTTAATATAGCCCTTAAACATTTCTACATCCCAATACACCGTTTCTCCATCATCAACTCCATCAACCGTACCTAAATCATCTCTATCGTAATACTTTGGATGGTTTCCATCTCCCGCCCAAGTTTTAATGAACATCTCAGCACCGCCAGATTCATAATTATCATTGTATTTTATATGATCCAGATGAACTTGTAGATGAGCGACATTACTTTTTGCTACATCATTGGTAAATCCGTTCACTTCGAACCAGATCTTATTCCCATCAGCATCTTCCGCGACAAACTCAAAATCATCTTGGTCGATATCTGAAGATAAAGTGATTCCTTTTACTTCAAAGGTTGCCCAGAGATCGTCAGCGTTTAATGAATCATCGTCCCATACTTCAATTTTAATATTTATGAACGGAGTCTCATAATCATCCAAGCTAAACATATCGCTCTGACATATATCACCTGTTTCTCGGTATGCTTCCCCAGCATCAAGGTCTCCAATGCCAGAATCAAGATTATCACTAATGGAGATATAGTCATTCGTATAGGCATCTCCATCGGCATCGATCCATATTTTATAATAAGGTTCTCCCCCATAATCAGGCCAACCATCCATATTTTCTGTGGTCGAAAAGCCCATAATATTTACAAAAGCGTTTCCGACTAATGGAATGTTATCGCCTTCAAAATGATATCCGCTTCCGAGAATATCTAAGAGAATATTTAGAGTAGATTCTCCCATCAGTGCCGTTCCATGGTTATCCTCACAAATATAGGTATTGGATCCTATTAACCAAGACCCATCCTGTGGGACTAGCGCATCAAATCCGGTTAAATCAGTGGTTAATGCTGGACCAGTTGTTCCCGTATTTTGGAAATCTTCCGGCTTATTCATATCATTTCCTGGAAAATTGGAAAAGAATATATCCGGCCATGGATGTCCCGCGATGGTAGACCAGCTGTCTGGTTGAATAGCGACATCGGTCACTTCATGAATAAAATCATAATCACTTAACCATTTCATAAATTGAGAATCGGTTTGCATATCCCACGCGCTTGCTGCCCATGGTCCGAAACTGTTAATAATACCGAGTTCAATATCTTGAATAATTCCAGGCATTCCAGCGCCCCAATCTGCTACAGGTACACCCCAGTGAGGTGCTTGAATATTTATGATATGCTCAAATTTGTTTCCAGAAAGTAGATTTCTCTTTAATAGAGTTCGGCTTAATAATCCCCCCATACTATGAGTAATTAAGTTAATTTTTGGGGTATGCCAAGTACCATCTCCAGTTTCGGAAGGAGAGAGCACTGCAGAACCAGGTGCCGTAAAGGTAACTTTGTCAAACACATAATCACGTATCTGTTCAGCAATCCACCAAATTCCGTCTCCTTTTACTACAAGTTCATTATTATTGTAGGTGTCCTTATATTTATCTCCCTTAATTTGAGTATACCCGGAGGACTCTGGAATACCATCTGTATCTCTATCATTGAAGCTCCATCCATTATAAGTCGGACTATAAGTAATTGCTTTTGTACTTACAGTTTTATCTGCAGTCGGACTATACGCGCCATTAAAATTTATCATATTAAATCCCGCCTCATCTAAAATATTCCACACTTTAATCATACTAATGCCTTGACCAAGCCATCCGGGACAGAGAACAATGGGATATTCCGAATTGTAAGCTGTTTTTAAATCTATAGTAGAATTTGGGTTTTCCATCTCACCATTTGGAGAATAGCTAAATGCTATAAAACCCGATGGGATAAGTAAAAACCCAATAGCTATCGATAAAAGTAGATAATATTTGTTTTTTCTCATAGAATCAATTTTCTTATAAATTTTTGAATAATTAAATGTATTTTTATAAAACGTTTTCTAAGTGTTATTTACCACGATTGTACAAAATACACACCTAATTACTATGAATTATATCTAAGATCTTCATTATATTTAAAACTTCTATTTTTAGAATTGAATCTGTAGGATTTTTTCATTTTTATATATAATTCTGTACAAAATAGTCACTTTCATTCAAATAGAACCAGCTTTTTCAAAGATCAATAAGTTCTTATATTTCATAAAAAAACGAAAGAAAGTGTGAAAAAACTGTTGTTACTCTTATAGATGGATTTCACACTTATCTTTATAAAAGACGCTTTTTTGATTTAGTGGAATATCTTAGATACGGAATGATAAATATGATCAATTTTATCGAGTTTCTAATCCTTTAATGTTATATGCTTTGGGATCATATTTTCTCCAACACTAGTAGTATTGAAATTAAATGTAATATTACAAAGAAATAATATTCAAATAAAAATATTCAATCGAATATTCAGAGCAAATTCAAATAGAAATAGAATATTGATGATAGAATAAAATGACATGTCATGAGATATATCCGTTTACAGCCATTGTCGGGCAGGAGATGATGAAATTGGCACTTATTCTTAATGCCATCAACCCGAAAATAGGCGGTGTGTTAATCCAAGGGATGAAAGGAACTGCGAAATCAACCGCCGTTAGAGCTTTAGCGGATATATTACCAAAGATTGAAATAATCCAAGAATGCCGATTTAATTGCAATCCTCACGATGAGCAAGAAATGTGTGTTAAATGCCAAGAACATTATGTTGACCATCATATTGGAAAGGAGGATATCACAGAAAAAAAGATGAGCGTTATTACTCTTCCCATTAATGCCACAGAAGATCGTGTGGTCGGTACTATCGATATAAAAAAAGCTCTTGTAGAGGGCATTAAAGCACTAGAGCCCGGGATCTTAGCGGAAGCGAATCGAAACATACTCTATATTGACGAGGTTAATTTATTGGCAGATAATGTCGCGGATGTGTTATTAGACAGTGCTGCGATGGGTGTTAATATTATTGAAAGAGAAGGAATCAGTTTCCATCATCCTGCGAATTTCATTCTTGTCGGAACGATGAATCCAGAAGAGGGAAACCTACGTCCGCAGTTATTGGACCGTTTTGGATTGAGCGTGAATGTCGAACGAATTCAAGATATTGAAGAAAGAGTAGAAATCGTGAAACGAGTGGAACAATTTCAGACTAATCCAAAACAATTTTGTAAAGATTACGAGGTGGAGCAGGATAAATTACGAGAACGCATCACAAATGCCCAAGAGTTACTTAATGAGGTTTCGCTTACAGAAGAGCAACTTAAAAAAATCGCTGCATTATGCATCGAATTCCAAACAGATGGACATCGAGCAGATATAACGATCGCACGGACTTCAAAAACTATTGCGGCTTTTAATGAACGAAGGGACGTTAATGAAGAAGATATCAAAATTGCTGCGAGACTAGCGCTCAGCCATCGCATGCGACGATTACCCTTCGAAGACCAAATTTTAGATGAGGAGAAAATTGATGAGATGATTGAAGAGAATTACGATCAAGAACCAGCGGAGGAACAAGAAATTAATCAAGATATGCTTTCAGAAGAAATCTTAAATATGAGAGAAGAGGTATTCAAAGTTGGAAAAGACACAAATGCCGATAAGATAATTGAAGACAAGCGAATTAGAGAAAAAATGAATACGTCAGGGAAACGAATACTCCATCCGACAAGCAGTTCTAGAGGAAAGTATGTTGGAGGGGATAAACCTCGAAATTTTAATTTTACGACATCCCATGATATTGCGCTTAATGAAACATTAAATAAAGCCGCATTAGAAAAAGAAAATCGAGATGCCTTAAAAAATGGTGATGCTTTAACTATATTAGAAGATCATATACATTTAAAACGGAGAATGGGCAAGTCAAGTTATCTAATAATCTTTTGTGTCGACGCGTCTGGCTCTATGGGCGTTAAAAACCGAATGGAAGCCGTGAAAGGTGCGATTTTTTCGATCTTACAAACAAATTATATTCATCGCGATAAAGTAGCGTTAGTAGTATTCAGAAAAGATAAGGCAGAGGTTATATTGCCACCAACAAGAAGTACAGATTTAGCATACAAGTTATTAAAAGAGATTCCTACGGGGGGAACGACACCTTTGGTGGAGGGCTTGTCAAAAGCAATTGAATTAGCAATGGAAGAAAAAAGAAAAAATACGGGTTATATCCCGCTTATAGTTTTATTATCGGATGCTCGGGGTAATGTCTATTACAAGGATGCAATAGAAGATCTTATAAACACGGGCACTTGTATTGCCAAAAATGAGTTAGAAATGATTATTATTGATACTGAAAACTCAGATGTTCCATTGGGAATTAACAAGAAACTTTCTGAAGCCTCCAATGCGGTTTATTATCATATAGATAATCTGAACGAGCAAGAACTTAATAATATTCTAAAAAAGCAAGGCCTTATTGAAAACTCATAAAGAGAAAGAAAAATGGTTGATAAAAACTCAGAAAATGATATCCCAAAAATCACCTTGGTTTCTGCTTCTGTTTTTGTGAAATGGTTGACAGAAGGGATACAAAAAATCTATAAAGAATTGGGACAAGTTTTTAATTTTAAATTATATTTTTTGAATGATGTAGATTCCGGTAAGATTCCTAAAGAGGAGTTTATCGAGGATATTTATGACTCAGAAATAATGCTTCTGGATATTAGAGGAAATTGTCCCACAGCGGAGATCTTAGTAAATACGTATAACGAAATGGAAGAAAAGAATCCAAATCTATTTAAAGATAAAGCAATCATTGCCCTTGTCGGTGGAAACAGCGAAATAAGAAAGCTTACGAAGATGGGTTCCTTTATGGCCAAGAAAATTCCTTCTTCAGGCCCAGATGACTATGGCACGGATGAGATTCCCGATCTCACTGATGCTGTTAGGTTTGGACAACGAATGACAAAGCTAATTAAATTCATGGGAAAGATATTTCCATTTAAAGCGTTGAAACACGCCAGATACTGGGGTTTAATGATGGATTATTGGGTATATGGACTCGGGGGAATTGCGGAAAATCATAAAAATATGATCTTATTCCTTCTTAAAAATTACTTAGGATTTGAGGATTTAGACGTACCCAAACCACAAAAAATTCCGTCCTATGGAATATATGATATTCAGAAAAATAAATACTATGAAGATTTGGATGATTACTTAGTAGATATCAATTATGATCCAAGTAAGCAAACAATTGGGCTATTTTTTTATGGTGGACTATATTTTGAACAATCTCTTCCAATTATAGAACGATTTATGGAATATTTAAACGATTATAACGTGCTTCCCGTTTTTTCCGATGTGCTTACTAATGTAGAAGCACACCAAGAATTCTTTTTCAAGAATGGGAAAAGTTTAGTAAGTGCTATAATAAATTTACAATATTTCCAACTCAATGGAGGACCCTTTGGGGGAGATTCTTCAAAAACCTTAGATTTATATCAGAAATTAAATGTACCTCAATTCAATCCTGTAATACAATTTGATAATCCTATAGAGGATTATAGAACTTCTCAAGAGGGTATTATACCCATAAATCAAATCATTGCGGTGGTAATGCCTGAATTAGATGGTCGGTTTGAGATGATGACGGTAGGATGTATGCGAAGTTTAGGTTACTCGGAAGTTATTGACTCTGATGTAATGGAAGTTGTCCCATTAGAACAAAATATTCAACTCACCACCGAACGTGTTAAAAAATGGCTTGGTCTCCGGAAAAAATTAAATTCAGAGAAGAGGGTAGCAATAATTGTGTATAACTATCCTCCGGGAGAAGATAAAATAGGAAATGCTGCATACTTAGATGTGACTGAATCCATTCGGAATCTTTTGACCTCATTAAAACGTGAAGGATACCAAGCCGACGGTTTCCCAGAGGAGAAGACCTTAGGAGATATTTTTATCGAGGGAGGAGCAGCTAATTGTCCGAAATTTACTAATGTTGATCAATTTAACGGAATCCTTTTTAATAAAAAAGAATATATCCAATTTTTCAATCAACTTCCGGAAGAATTACAAGAAGAAGTCATTGAATTTTGGGGAGAGCCAATTGGTAAAATTATGATCGAAAACTCCAGTATCAAATTACCTATAATTCAATATGGGAATATTTATCTCTGTTTACAACCCGCACGAAGCACAGTTTCTGGTGATCCAAATGAATATCATGACCGTAATCTTCCCCCACACCACCAATATTTAGCTTTTTATAGATATATCGAACGAGAATTGGATGTTGATGCAATTATTCATATCGGTACTCACGGTACAGAAGAATTTCTTCCCGGAAGAGAATGTGCGGGTGGTTGGGATGATTATAATATCAATCTTATTGGAAAACTTCCCAATATTTATTATTATCACGTGACAAACACTAGCGAATCCGCAATTGCCAAAAGACGCGCTAATTCCTTAATTATCAATCATGCGGGACCTTCTTTTAAAAATACGGATTTATATGAGGAAATTGAACAATTGGAATTACTACTAGAAGAATATCATTCAAAAACCGATCTTAATATAAAAGAATCTCAAAATTCAGTTCAATCTGAACGATTATTGGATCTCAAACAAGATATTCATGAGCTCGCAAAAATTCTGGAATTAGAGTATGAAAATATCACGGAATTAGAGGATTTATTATATCGATACAAGACATCTATAATTCCTATGGGGTTGCATATCCTTGGAGAATCATATAGCACAGATGAGAAAATCGATCTTATTGAGATGATCTTGTTGAATTCTGGTGAAATCCCTCAATTAGATGAAATCCTAGAAAATTTGGACACAGGTTCAGCTCAAACATCAGAGAGAATTCGATTATTTCTAACTAAGTTTTACGAATATAAAGAGAAACTTTTCGATTTAGATGATATTATTGATCAGCTTGATAAAGATATGGCTGATGAATTGAATATATCTGAGGATGATATTGAAAAATTAACTGAATGGGTGTTTAATTTAGATATTGACATAGAAAGTTCTCGAGAAACGGAAAATATTATTCACGCACTTGAAGGCGGGTATATTAAACCTGGTTTAGGGGGGGATCCGATTAGATCTCCACATATTTTTCCTACGGGCCGAAATTCTTATGGTTTTGATCCCAGATTAATACCGAATTCAACAGCATATAGAAGAGGGGGCGAGATTGCAGAATCTTTACTCGAAGATTATAAGAAGGAAAAAGGAGAATTCCCTGAGTCTGTAAGTGTTGTATTATGGGCCTTTGAGACGATGAAAACAGGAGGAGAAACAATTGGACAAATTTTCAATTATCTTGGTGTCCGAGCAGTTAAAAACAAATCCATATGGACAACCGAACTCGAGGTGATCCCTTTAGATGAGATGGAACATCCCAGAATAAACGTTATCACCACGATCGGAGGTATTTTCAGAGATACCTTTCCGTACATATTAGAGTTGATAAATAAAGCAGTTGATCTTGTTTCGAATTTAAATGAGCCAAATAATCAGAATTATGTTAAAAAATCCATAGAAGAATTAAAAGCTGAAAATATAGAATTTCCTGAGGCTCGTGTATATGGACCCCCACCAGGAAAGTATAATACAAACATAACAGATATTATCTCTGGTGGAGAATGGGGAGAAGAAAAAGAATTAGCGAATGATTATCTAAATAATATGTGCTTTGCATATATGAAAAACCAAAAAGTATGCCGAAGTTTTGAATCCTTTTCTAAATCAGTGGGAAAAATCAATCTGATGAGTCAAATAAGAGATTCAAGTGAATATCATATTACCGATTTAGACCATTATTATGAATTTACTGGTGGCTTAGCTCGTAGTTTTGAAGAACTGACGGGTGAAAATGCTAACGTCTATATTGCTGACTCTTCAACTAAAGATATACGAGTAGATACCTTGGAAAAGAGTATAAAAGAAGGGACGATAACGCGTACGTTAAATCCAGAATGGATTAAAGGACTACTGAAACATAAATATCATGGGGGACAAAAGGTCGCGGAACGAGTTGAAAATGTGTTAGGGCTTGCTGCTACTACGCACAAAGTAGATAACTGGATTTGGGATAAGGCATACCATCAATATATCGAAAACGAGGAGATTCGCAACGCATTAACCGAGAATAATCGATTTGCAATGATGGATATCGTCAAAAATATGCTTCAAGCAGAGCAACGTGGATATTGGAATGCCTCTGAGGAGAATATCGAAAATTTAAAGAAGCTATATTTAGAATTAGAAAATTGGGTTGAAAAAACATATTAAATCTTTTATTATTAAAATTCTATTATCTTTTATTATTAAAATTCAATCATCATTCACTCCATTAGTCATTTTTCGTGCCGTAATCAATAAATCTTGTTCAAATTCATCTAAACCTTCTCCTGTAAGTGCTGAGAGCTCATAATAGTGAAGACCCTTTGATTTTGCGTATTGTTGAGCTTCATCTGAATGTATTGCGCGATTTTCTATATCTATCTTATTCGCGATAAGGTATATTTTTGAAATATTTTCTCTGTCAATCATCGAGAGCCAAGAATCGATATTCATATAGCTGGAAAACCATTCCACTGAATAGACTAAAATAACTATATCGGCATCATTGAAAAACGTATCTTGAAAACTTCTGAACTGTTCTTGACCTGCGAGATCCCAGATAACTGCTTTCCCATCTTTTTCTGTAATTTCTAGTGTATGGAAATCCAAACCCGTGGTCATGCTTAATTCTTCATCCGATCTAAATGTGCCATTAAGTCTCTTCGAAATAGTGGTTTTACCTGTAGCGCCGTCACCGGCGATAACGATCTTCAAAACCTTTTTATCAGACAATTCTTCAACCATCATAAATATAATTCCAAATTTTTATACAAATCAAACATTATACCCCAAATTTCCGATCCAATTGTTTAAATTCCACCTAAACTCTTATTGCAGCTTAGAGCAATTAAATTCGGATTGTAAAGTATATACGGAGTGATATATACCCTTTTTCCGTCTAAAACGGTACAATGACGACATTGCATATCTTTATCTATATAGGCGATCATTGTGTGAACTTCCCGAGTATCATCTTTGGATGCGTAGTGCATCAAGACGATAGGAAACGGAAATCGCTCAACATTTTCCACAACCTGCTTTTCTATTACAGTTTTAAACACTCTTTTACATTCTGAGCAAGGCACCATCGTCACATATTTTTTCTTCTTTTCGGTCTCTGTCATCATGTATTATCAATAATAGCGTTCTGATATCTAAAAAGCTTGTCAATAAAGACTATTTAAGACTATTGAGTAATATATAGAAAAATGTTAATGGCTTAATCGTGAAAAAGACTTAGAATAAATTTGTTAGACATATTGGCTTATTTATTTTTTATCTTGAAAGTTCTCTATGGGAACCGCCATTAGAGTCACGAGTGCTTTAGATATGAGAGTTTCGTCTCCCTCAGACAATAAAAAGACATTCGATTCAGAAGTGATGATAGTTTTTCCAGCATTAATTACTTGGGACTTACAGAGTACTGTTTCACCGATTGCAGGTTTGAAATAATTAATTTTAAATTCGATAGTTAAGATTCGAACATTGTTGGGAACAAGAGTATAGGCAGAATATCCTGCTGTGTGATCTGCCATCGTGGCAATGACTCCGGCATGGACAAATCCATCTTGTTGTTTATGTCTTTCTTGTATCGTAAGAATAGAATGAAACACACCTTTACCCACATAATCCGCTTTACACCCGCAATAAGAGGGAAACCCTTGACTGAAGTCCTTCTTTAAGTAAGTAATTCTTTCATCGTCCATATCATAATAAGTGAGAGGAATTAGAATAACATATCTAATTTGATATTACATTTAGAATGATTTGTATAAAAAAAGAAAAATGAATTAAAATTAAATAATTATTCTGAATTTACGAATCTCTTACGAACTTGTTAAAAAGTTTAATCCCGATTGCAAATATAATCACCGAGTAAAGTATAAGCAATCCCCAATTAAGAAGAACTTCGGAAGTGAGGAACGAATTTCCATTAAGCAAGATATTTTGCAGCGCGACAACCGCGAATCTTGTGGGAAGCACGGACGCAATTACTTGCATACTCTCCCCAAATAATTCTATGGGGACGAAAATTCCCGATACCATAGCAAGCGGAATGATAATTATCCATACTCCTCCTCCAGCTGTATCAGGATCCTTAAAAACAGGAGCTAAAGCGAAGGATAATGCCAGCAGAAAGAAAGAAAATAGGAACATCGTTATCCCAATTCCAAAGATTAGATCTATTATACTTGCAAAATTGGGATTCCATCCAAAGATAGCTAAGATTCCCGCTCCAATTGCAAATTGCATAAAGATCAATAGGATGCTGGAGAATATGTTAGAGAGAATAATCTCCCAGTTTTTCACTTGAGTACTCGAGAGTCGTTTAAAGATGCCATCCTTCTTTTCTCCGGTGAGAACAACTAATACAAACGATAAGATAGACATTGGTCCATATAACAAATAACCGGGCGCTGAAAATGTGATTTGATTTATCACCTTTCCTTTAAATGGTTCCTCATCCAAGTTTAACTCGATATCTGAGGGATTGTAATTGATAAATTCCTTAATGATTTGGTTAATTGTGTTAGTCAAAGTAGCCTTGGTGGCGGGGGAAACATCTCCCCTGTAATAGATATCATATTCTAAAATGCTTATGGGGTCGGCATTTACAATTGAGGCATTTAAAAGTGTTATAAGGTTAGATGATTCTTGGTATGTTGCCAATATTGATGAATTTAGATATGATAAAGCATAGTTTAGTTTTGCTTGCGTTGTTTGATGTGATGTGCTATTCCTGTAGTAATAAGTCATATTTATGGGATTCGCGTCATCTAATCCTTCTAAAAATCCATTATTAATCACTAACATAGCATCATAATAATACTGACTAAAATTCGCGAGAATATCATTAGCATCACCAGCATCTGTGACATTGGTGATACTAAATTGCTCGTAAAAATAACTGGTTAAGTTGTTATAAAATGATGCTATTGAATAGTTAGTAGATGTTGTCGAATCGTTATTATAGAACGCTAAGTTCGTCTTTGAACGGTTTTCAAGCCCCTCTTCAAAACCTTCTGGAAAAACTACATAAGAAATTATATCACCGGACTCAGCCGCTTTAAAAGCGGAATTTAATGTGGAGTATTTTTTTAAGTTTATCGCAGAAATATTATCATTGAATATATCGTAAATATTATCTAATTGATAGTTCGGCTGCGTAGCATTAGTAGTATCTAAATCAACCCATCCCACATTATACGTTGTGGTCGTATTTCCTGTTCCCACAGCGCCAAAAACTAAGCCGAGGATTAAATAGTAGAGAATAGGAATTAGAACTATAAATCCGAGGGTTTTGGGATTCTTGACGAATCGCAATAAATTTTTTTTGGTCAATACAGCGAGTCTTGACATTTTTTTACCACCTATTCCCGTAAGGACCTCCCAGTCAATGCTAAAAATACATTTTCCAAACTGTTCCTCTGTACCTCGACGTCAACTATCTGTAAACCTTTCTCATTAAATTGATTTACGAAGTTTCCTATTTTCCCTATTCCATCCATCGCGGTAATTCTTGATATCAATTCTTCCTCTATATATGAAGTATCCAACACATAGTCGAGATTTCTTATTTGTTGGGTAGTGTCTCTGATTTTTTCGCTGGGACCTTCAATCCTAAAATTAAGTACATCTCCTTTTCCAATTGTCTCCTTAAGATGTTCGGGTGTACCTTGTACGATAATCTTTCCATGGTCAATAATCGCAAGCCTATCTGAGAGAATATCAGCCTCATCCATATAATGAGTGGTGAGAAAGATGGATTTATTTCTTTCTTTAAGCTCGAATATATAATCCCAAATCATTCTCCTGCTCTGTGGATCTAAACCTGCTGTTGGTTCATCGAGAAAAAGAATATTAGGGTCATGCACCAAACCAATTATTAAATTTAATCGCCTCTTCATCCCGCCTGAAAGCTTTTCAGAACGAGTTTTTCGTTTTTCTTCGAGTCCAACCTTTTTTATTAGAAGATTAGCTCGTTCAACTAATAAATTCTTATCTACTTCATACATTCTGCCAAAAAACATTAGGTTTTCATAGGGACTTAATTCTTCGTAAAATATATTCTCTTGAGGGCACATCCCAATATGTTGTTTGACCAAGTCTGTCTCTTTTACTACATCATACCCCGCAACTTTGGCTTTCCCACCTGTTGGTGTCATAAAACATGCTAAAACGTTGATGGTGGTTGTTTTTCCCGCACCATTCGGTCCGAGAAATCCGAAACATTCTCCCCGCTTCACTTTGAAAGATATTCCATCCACGGCTTTTACATCCTCAAAATGTTTCTTAAGATCATTCACTTCAAATGCGATATCATTTTTTTGTGTTTTTATATCTGTGATGGTCATTTTCTTGGTTTTTTATTAGATTTCTTTAAATAGTCGTTTTTTATCTGATATTAAAGTTTTCTATATAGATCCATTATTTTAACTCTAAAAAACAAATAATAGACCGATTTTTATATGCAAATTCTGGAGTGTAAATCAGGGTTTATATAGTGAAAATATATAACAGTATATTCATATCTTTCGTATTTCCTATTTAGAAGGCTAATCTGTAAAAGTTTTAATATGAGAAAACACTTGAGAAAAACCATTTTTGACTTATGTAAAATCTGTTATGCATTATAATATTGTTTTTTAATTCGCTAAACTAAAAAATTAGAACAATTTTCGAATATTTTTCTCAACATTGGACAATAAATAAGGAATTAGTTAATCATTTCATTTATCCCCAGAAATTTCTTTTTCTTTTTGATATGATTGATTAATCCTATCTAACAAATCATCGCGCAGTGCTTCAAAACCTTTGTTTGTTAGAGCAGAAATTTCAAAATATGCCATTTCATAAGCTTTTGCCATTTCTAGCGAGATTTCTTTGGGTACTGCTCTATTTTCTATATCAATTTTATTTCCCACTAAGTACATTTTGATTATGGAAGCATCTTTAACCAAATTCGTCCAATGAACAAGCTCGAAAAAAGTAGAGTAATTATCAACTGAAAAGACTAACATAACTATTTTAGCCTTTGCAAAGAATATGTTTTGAAAGAAATAAAATTGCTCTTGACCTGCACAATCCCATACTTGGATTTTTAAAGGCAAACTATTCGTTCTCTTTCCATTTTGATTTATGTGAATTGTATGCACATCTAAGCCTTTCGTCATGGCAATATTATCAATTTTTTTTAAATCACCTGCAAGCTTTTTGGCAATAACCGTCTTTCCCACCGCACCTGGTCCTCCAATTACCAATTTAATAACGTTTTTTTTAATATAGGGATCATACATGATTTTCAAGTACTATTTTAAGATATTTTTATTAAGCTCTGATAAATATAGCAAATTAAAAGTTTTTTTAAATTTTAATCTCCTAATTCTATATAGCTATATAGATATCTGCTTTCCAAGAGCGAGAAATTATTGAAAAATTATAGTATTACATTTCTAATAAAATCAGATACAGTAAATTTAGACCATTATACAATTAAGGATATCCCTGGATCTTCCGGCAGATTGGATGTAATTTCTCGATGTATTCTCTCAGCTCTGTTAAATGAAAATGGTTTTGACAATAATAGCCAAATCTGGGTTTATTTTAAAAATTATAAGAATCTTCAATTTGATCCTCATAAATTAAATTATGAAGGATTCCCAAAGACCGAATTATTATTATCGGATTATATCGTGAACCTTTTGAAATCCCGAGAGAATTGTGAAAACAAGCCATATGAGAATTCAATTGACTCCATTGGGGAAGGAGATAGTTCAATTTTGGAGACTCTAAGATATATTAATCGAAAAAAAAAGAGAAATCTATATGTATTAAAAGAAACTGGGTCACCATTCTCTAAGGCGATTGAAGAGCTAACATCTATTTCGGATCTTTATTTTATAATTGGAAACCAGTGCGAGGATTTCATCAATTCTGAAGCATTTTTAAACCTAAATATTCCCGAATTGAGTTTAGGAACTAAATCTTATCTCGCCTCCCAAGTTGTGAGACTAGTAAAGTTAAACATACAGAAGATCTTATAATAGTATATAATTATATTGTATGAAATAAATTGAATGAGAATAATCAACCAACAGAGAAACGGATCAAACAGAGGAATCTTGTTGATAAATTAATTGACTCTCCCGTGGAATTTTTGATTCGAATGGATATCTCTCCTAATATGCTTTCTTTTTTGGGAATCGTCTCAATTATTATTGGGAGTGTGTTTATATATTTGAATTTCATTCACGGATGTATATTTCTCGCTTGGATCCCTCCTGCTTTTATATTTCTTGCAGGAGTCTTTGATGTATTTGACGGGGAGGTCGCACGCCGTACAAATCGGGCAGGTCTGGAAGGTGCATACCTCGATTCAAATGTTGACAGAATTTCAGATGCGATTATTCTTTTAGGGTTAATTTACAGTAATTTTTTGGATTATATTTGGGGCAGTTTAATATTATTTTTAAGTTTAATGATTTCTTATTCCCGTTCTCGAGCTGAAGCATTAGAAGTTAATATGAAAGGTGTCGGAATTATGGAACGGGCAGAAAGATTAATATTACTAATCATTGGACTCAGTATAGAAATTTGGGTTTATAAAATCTCCTATTGGATTTCCGGCACTCCCTTGTCCATATTTAAGACTTATTTCATCCCAATATTTAGCTTCCTACTTATTTTCACAGTAGCGCAGAGATTTTACCATACCTATAAAATCTTGAGTCAAAATGATTAGTAAACTTGCTTATTTTTCCATTAGTTTACAATTTCTTTACCGCGGCTTTTTATGTAAAATTCATTTCGGTTTTTCTTAAAAGAAGAAAAATTATAATCTTAAAATTATTTTGTATAATAAGATTGAAATATAAAAAAACGAGGTGAATTGAATGGCTCGAAAAAGAAAAAGCGGTGGAAAAACGGGATCCAGCAAGGGAAGATATAAACGAGTACAATGCAGTAAATGTGGGCGCTCTGTTCCCAGGAGTAAAGCGAAGGTAGTCACTACAAGGACGCGATTAGTTGATTCCCGTATGCATAAAGAGCTGAAAAAGGAAGGAACCATTATTTTAGGCGGCTCCCATCGAAAGTATTTATGTATCAGCTGTGCTGTACATAGTGGCGTCGTATCTCAACGTGCTGAAGAAGAAAGGAAATGATCTTTCTCCTTTTTTGATTTTATTAAAAACTTGTTCTAACTTTTTGCATCAAATATTCAATTGTTTGAAAAAACTCGGTAATGTATAATGGATCTCACACTTATCCTTTTCTGTTATCTCTATAATTGCACGAATAAGATACAATTCTCTTAAATTCTCATCAGGTTCATAGATTTTAAACTTTGTGGTTGGTTTTATTTTCAGGCTATAATTTTCTGCTATCCCAGTAATATTTTGGTCAGTCTTAAGTCTTATTCCTAAAAGACCCAAATCATAATGAGAAATAATAAACATTATCTGGTCATTTTCTTCCTTGATGAAATGCACGACTTCCAGATAAATATCCTTAAGTTCTTTAGGTAATTTAGAATATGATATTGTTTTCTTTTTCCCAGTGAAATATTGAAAGGGAGTATAAAAAAGCTTATTGAAGCTAGCAATCTTTTTTATCTGTTCGTTATATTTTTCAATATTTTTCACTTTATAGGCTTTATCGAGAAGAATGTCAATATGATCAACAATTTCCTCATCGTAAAAACCATTAATAACGGTTGCTATATAAGCTCGTTTCAATTTCTCTACTAATATATCGATTTTATAATTTTGTTCCGCATCAATAGTCATTTCCAATGCTTCATTATATAGATTGGTCGCAAGTTGTGAGTGACCGAGTGCGAGGAAATAATCTCCGAGTTCAGAAAAGACGATTATTGCATCAATAATCCTTTTCTCAAAGTCAATAGCAGAAATCTCACTCATAATATCCATCGCTCTGCTCTTATCTTCAGTATCTCCTTGGATATAGAGCGCAATTGCTTTCCCGATGACACATTTGAGTTTCAAATTCTCATCTTTATATACTTCAGCTAATTCTTCAGTGAAATTATATGCCATTATGGAATTTTCATAAAGTCCATGAAACAATAATATGAGGGCTTTTACATAATTTAATGTTAGGCATGTGGTATAATTATGAATTATTGTAGAGAATAAGGCTGCTCTTTCCAATGAATCAATAGCGGAATTGATATGTCCTAATGATACAAGTAAAAAGGCCCGCAAAAATTCCATCTTGGATATTTCTGAACATATTAAATTTTCAACAATCTCATAATCGTCTAATTTTTTAAGCTGTCCTAAAGCTAATTGAAGAAGAGAGACTAAAAAACCATTCCCCTTTTTTAAAAATTTGACTGCTTGCTTAGAATCATTTTTAACGATAGCATCACGAGAACGCTTCACATATTCACGAGAAATTTTCAAATTCTCTAAAAATTTAGCGATTTTTTCAATATTTTCTTCTTCTTGTTGAGTAAGGCTTTTTCCTTCGATATATTTTTCAGCAATTTTAAGTTCTTCGCTATATTTCGAGGAGCCGATACCAAATTCAATTTTATTCTCATCTAAGTAAGAATCTCGGGTAACAATAGAGCTCTCTGTGACACTCACCGCTCTCTCTATTAACCACGTGATTTTCGATTCTGCAGGATAAATTTTTGAACGTTCGATAATATATCCTAATGTATAATTCAAACTTTGCTGCCATACGTTCTTGAAATAGTTCCGCATTTGGGATTTAGGAATTTCTCTATGCAGTTTCAATAAAAAGCTTGAGAGGGAAAGAACATTAATTTCTTTGGAATAAAGAATTGCGGTGTTTTTAGCGAGCTTAAAATCATCTGTGACAAGGTGGATTTGATCAAGATTATCTTCTTCTATGAGGTTTATGGCTAACTTTATGAGCGACAGATCATTATCTTGTGCGGGAAAACGGATATTCCGCTTATCTAAATTATTCTTAATATCATTGATAGCTTTCTCATCTATTTCTTTTATAGTAATTATTTTTTCCAACCCTTTTTTAAATTCGGCAGGTGCTTTAACCTCATCAAATACACATTGGGTAGTATAGAAATTTAATTTCAAATCCTCAGCAGCTTTCTGGAGATTCTTGATAATATCTCTGACTTCTATGCTGAGCATGCATATGAAAAAATTAGCGTCGAAGATGATGCTTTCATTTTTAGACATAATACAAAACTTTTTTTAAAAATTGTGGTTTGTTATAAAAAAAAGACTTATAATTTTTAACATTTTTTTAAATTACTAACTGAGATTTTTTATTTTAGTTTTTTTTAAGATTTAAATTGCAAAATCATAAAAGAATACCTAATATATAATGGGAGATATACATAAAATGTCAAAGTGGGAAGAGATAAATGAACATAATTAACTTAATCGGATATTCTGGAAGCGGAAAGACTTATCTAATCAAAAATGCTATAGGGCGTCTGAAAAATGAGCTAGAGATGGACAGCGCGGTCATAAAAAATATTCATGAACATCAAATAGACAAGAAAGGAAAGGATTCATTCATATACACCCAAACTGGGGCAAATTATGCAATTACAAAGAATATATATGATGAAACAACAATTTTTACTAAAAAGCCTATTAAAATAGAAACGCTCATTAAATGGCTTGAAAAAGGACCTTTTAATATTGATGTGGTATTTATAGAAGGATTTAGAGATGTGGAGAAACCTACTATTTTGTGTTTAGAGGATATTGATAATTTTCAAGAGCAATACAATAGAAATGTAGTTATGATTTCCGGTATATTTACATCTAAGTCGGATTTAAAGGAATTAGAGAATATTCCAGTAATAAATATCGAAAAAGAGTTTGAAAAATTCACAAGAATTTTTGGTTTAAGATAATCATTTTATAACCTAATTGTTTCCCAAAATCTTGCTAATTTACGGCAAAAATCTTTTATATCCTCTGGATTATCTGGCTTTGAGCTAGAGCTTAACAGTTTTTGAGATAATATTCCATAGATCTCATCAGTATTTTTCCTTTCTGATACTGAATTAGTAATTTCCATAATAAAATCATTTAAAGGAATAATTAGAGTTTTAAGAAGCCAACTCTCAAGAAATTCTTCATCTGAGAATGTTTGGAAATTGTAGGTGATCATAAAACGGTTTATTTCGGTTTGATTATAGAAATGTTTGCTGGAGAGTTCTATGTCATATTTCTTAATTCTTTTTGAAATATTTTCTTGATTTAAGCTGAGCAGAAAATCTGGCCATAAATCATCACTAAAGTTATAATCTTGAAAAATAAATAATTCTAAAACTCTCAAGGCAATATTTCGGCTAATATAGCGTCCGCGCGGATCGATGAAATTTTTGGATGCTTCTTCGAGATTATCACTCAAAAATATTTTATCAATTAATACATATAACATTCGACAGATGTGATGGATTATGAAACTAAAACTCATCGGTTCTTCTTTTTGATTATTTGTGAGGGATTTATTTTCCTCTGCTAAGATAAGATTTAATTTTTCATTTAGACTTTTGAAAAAGCACTTGAAGAATTCATAATTGATTTCTGTAACATTCAGACCCAAAATATTTTCAAAGATCAAATTTATGTTATTTTTATTCGATAATAATGCAAAAAAATCTAGGAATGAGTTTATATTTAAAATAGAATTAGCGTTTATTACGTATTGAAGGTCTTTATTCGATTGGTTTAAATTTTTCTTGAATCGATCTGGGAGAAAAAGTACATTTCCGATTTCTAACGTTTCTAATCCGCTTCCAAAATAATACTTTTTGTATAATAGAAATAAATTAAGCTGCGATTTGATTGAAGGAAGATTATTTGCCAAAAAGGTCGAACTGAGGGTAGATCTTCTGTCTAAATAATCAAATATCCTAAGAAGAGAATTTTTCTTTGCAACACTAAAATTAAATTTGCTTAAATAGTCTTTTTTGATAATATCCTTTTTGGAAAAAATAGAGTCTTCTACACGAGAACATATAAAGCTAAAAAAATCCAAAATTGGACAAAAGTTGTTCAATAATTCGCATTTTCGATAAAAATAGTATAATAGATCAACCAACCTCTCTTTATTTTGTTTAGGAGAATAAGATTCTAAAGCGAATTCATAGAGTTTCTCTTTACCTTTTAAAACTGAATTATAAGCGCTTTCCGGGATCGTCCCGAATTGTTTCAAAAAATAATATAAAACCATTTTGTAATAATATTCATAAAGCTCTTTTCTACTATCCTTCACAATTACCAAGAAGTTAACACAATTTCTTTCATTTTCAGAGCTATATGTTGCGCCTTCCAGTGAAATTTTGAAATTCTGTTCTGTTATGCCTTTAATTATAATGCCAAGAGTCTCAATAATGAAAAAAATATAGGCAGTGGGATAAAATAATCCCTTTATATTGTTATCGAGGGATTGTGAAAATTCTTCAAATAATTGTTTTTCTTTTTCTGATAAATAATAATTGAATTCAAATAATAAATCGGTATAGGAAATCTTTTCCTTTATAACCAAATCCAAAGATTCTCGGGAATTTAATCCGAAAAAAGTTTGTAAAAAAAAGGAAAAAAAATCATAAAATTCCCTATAAAGAAAGCTAGTATATGTCCTTTTTATGATTGTGTTTTTATTAGATTCAGTGAACTGTACCCATTTTTCTCGTATTGCCTCCTTAAAACATTCAAATATTGAATCATTCCGATATATGATATCAAAAAAAACTTTTTTCTTCGTTTCTAAATTAAACCCACCAATATCCTTGACATTTTTCGCGAGATAGTCCAGAATTTTTTCTAACTCTTCAGCGACAACCAATTCGACCAAACAATTATTTAACTTTTATTTAACTTTCAATATTATCTAATATTGGTTAATGAACCTTTTTATATTTATTAGATTGGTTTTAAAAAATTTAACATTAATTAGGTAATAATATTGAAGAATTTAGAAATCATAATCGAAAGGGAATTATTAAAAACGATTAAAAAGACAATTACTCAAGCACCCAAAGAAATTATTGATTCTCTAAAATCATCCTTAGATCGAGAGAATTCCGATGTGGCAATTGCCCAATTGGAAATGATGTTAGAAAATTTTGCCTATGGAGCAGAAAATGAGATACCTATATGTCAAGACACTGGAGTGTTGAATTTTTTTATCGAACTTGGCGCGAATTTTCCTATAATATCTAATTTTAAAAATATAATAAATAAATGTGTAAGAAACGCCACTAATTCAATCCCCCTGAGAGGTAATAGTGTTGATCCCATTACCAATGAAAACCCAGAAAATAATCTTGGGATCAATGTTCCTCCGATATATTTAGAGATTATTGAAAATGATGAACACTTAAAGATAACAGTTTTAGCGAAAGGAGGTGGGGCGGAAAATATTTCGAAACTTTTTATGCTGAATCCCTCTGAAGGTTTGCAAACATTTCAGAATAAAATAATAGAGAGCATTAAAGAGGCGGGTGGTATGCCGTGTCCCCCTATAATTTTAGGGATTGGGATAGGAGGAGATGCAACCATATGCATGAAACTTGCTAAAAAGGCACTTTTAAGGCCATTAAATGATCGCCATAAGCGAGAAGATGTTGCTAAAATGGAGTTAGAAATATTAGAAAAAATCAATTCTCTTCAGATTGGACCGATGGGATTAGGAGGAAAGACCACTGCTCTAGATGTCCACATTGAGATCGCAATGCGCCATCCTGCTTCTTTTCCCGTTGGCTTAATAGTTCAATGTTATTCACATAGGTATTGTTACTTTAAGATTAACAAAAAAGGAGAAGTGATCGATGCGGTTTAAAATAGATTTACCCATTAAAGATTCAGTGTTAAAGGATTTACATCTTGGAGATGTAGTGCATCTTGATGGATTAATAATTACTGCCAGAGATCAAGCCCATAAAAGAATTATTGAATATAGTCAAAAAGGAAAGCTGCCCAACTCTCTCAAGGGATTAGATGGTACTGCTATTTACCATTGTGGACCAATTGTTAAGGAATGTGAGGGCTATTATGAAATAATTTCGGGAGGACCAACAACTAGTCAGAGAATGGATTCCTTGGAAAATGAAGTGGTCGATATAGTAAAAGTTAAATTTATCATTGGAAAGGGAGGGATGCGAAATTTAGACACCCAAAATTACCGTGTTGTGTATTTAAGTTTGACGGGTGGGTGCGGAGCAATCATTAATGAGAAAGTGAAAGAAGTTCTTGATGTTGAATGGAAAGATTTAGGTTTATGTGAAGCAGTATGGTTCTTAAAAGTAGAAAAGCTCGGACCTCTAATTGTCTCTCAAATTAATGGAAAGAGCTTATATTAAAAATTGAATGATTAAATCTAATTATCGAATTAAAAGATTTTTGCGATCTCATCCTTTTCAGAATAATATAAGGTCTCAATTTTTCCATTCTCTTTCTTGATTTGTAATCCGTTCTCTTTTTCTTGGAACTCTCCGATTTTTACAGCATAAATCTCATTCTTTTGAAGTAAATTTATGAGTTTATCTGCATCCTTTTCTCGTTCTATAGCAATTAATAAAGATCCAGAAGAAATTGTTCCAAGAGGATTTAAATCAAAAATCTGACTTAATTTTTTTGGTTCGGATAATATATTAATGTTTTCCATGTTGATAAAAATCCCGGTATCAGATGCTATTGCCATTTCGGCTACACCACAGGCCAAACCCCCTTCTGTGGGGTCGTGCATTGCCTTTATAGTAAAATTTTGATTTGCTAATAATGCTTCTTTATATACGCTGATACCCGGCTCGAATAGATAATTTTTACATTTTTGGATAAACTCGGATTTATATCCCTTCTTTCTCAATAAATCTTCCTTTTCGCGAGCGATTATCGAAGTTCCCTCTATAAATATTCCCTTAGTCAGAATTAAATTATCTCCAGGTTCTGCTCCAGAAGTATTTACCAAATTTTCTTTTTTGACTTCTCCAATAAGGTTCCCGATAATTATGGGACGTTTTATTCCTCCAGTTACTTCCGTATGGCCCCCTATTACGACGATATCTAAGGATCGACAAGTGTCGTGGATATCTTGAAATATGGATTGAATCAGCTTCTTATTAGTTCCCTTTTCGGGAAGAAGTATAGTAGTTTGGAACCATTTTGGAGTTGCTCCTGTACATACAATATCATTAACGTTCACATTAACAACATAGTATCCTATCTGGTTAGTCGTAAAAGTTATAGGATCAGTTTTGACAACTAAATAATTTTCCCCCGGGATATCTATCACCGCGGCATCCTCACCTATTTTGGAGCCCATAATAATTCTTTTATCCAAGATTCCCAGATCAGAAACAAAATGTTCTATTAAATCCCCCAAAAATTTATGACTTAGTTTACCAACAGAGAATCGGTTGTATTTATTGTTCTTCATCGATTGATTATTATAACCCTAAAAATTATTTAAAGTTTGAATTTCTATTCTTAAAATTGAACTTAATATTCGAAATTCACTATAGTTAAGAATAGATAAATCTATTATTTTTTTCATATACATTTATATATCTTTCTAATTTAATATTAAATATCACATTATTAGAAATCTATACACTTAGGAGGTTTAAGTTGATATGAGCTTTATAAAAGGATTTGGAATTGGTCTGGTAGTTTTTGTGGCATTAAACTTCGTCTTTACGTTGATTGTCGCTGCTGCGAGTGGAATAATAGATTTATTTTTTAGTGGACTTACCGATTTGGGATCAATTTTTAGTTTATTATTTGGTCCTATAGCAACAGAACCTTATACTAATATTCTTGGTCTATGGTCCTCGGGTGGTGCAGGTTCGATTGCTGGTATATTAACATATACATTTAACATTGTTTCTCCATTGATTGCAGCTATAATAGCCGGAAGGCTAGCAGGAGGGAAGAGATTTGCGGCGCTTGCATGGTTTTTGATTGCAATATTAACAGCGGGATTATTATTAATTCCTGAATTTTTAAACTTAACTTCGACTAGTCTATTAGCAATTGGAGGGGTAATTTTCTTAACATTTATCCCTGGAGTCATTAATGGAGTTTTTTATGCCACTTTTGGTATGCTTGTGAGTGAAAGCGAGTTTTACTAAAAGTTTTAAAAATCCAATTATATTTTTTTTAACTTTCTTATTTTTCCAATCTCAATTCTATGAAAATCCATTTTTATTATTTGGCACTCTCTGAGTTTCTAATTATATAAAAAAAATTAGAACCTTTTTTTGACATTACAAAATTTTGCAAATGAACATAACAGATTTAGGCTATTTGCTGCTTCCTTGAGGGAAAAATAATAGAGAGCTCTTTGCCCGTGTAGAATTTTCTTAGCTTTTGCAAACTTTTTAACAAGTTCCATTGAATCTGCCAAACTGGGTAAACAAAAAACTAAGGGTTTCTCCGTTTTTTTTTGTAAATTAACCATACGCTTAAATACATAACGGAAGATATGATGAGGCCACAAGGGTAAAACAACAATATCAATGATAGGATCATCAAGAATTATCGTAATGCACTTAATATAGACGTCTATGATAAAACCCGCAGCACCCATATCAATTGGATTATGAATAATAACATTTTCTTTTGGGAGGATACGTCCTAATTCTCTTTGCGTTGTTTCTGATAATATGGGTACTTTAAGGTTGTGGGATATAAAAAGGTCTGTCATATTCACGGAGGAACCACCTCCAGGCGTGATGATGGCAACATTTCTACCCTTAGGTAATATTCCTTCTTCTATTAATTCAAAGGTTTTCAAGACATTCCAAAACTCTTCATTATCATGAACCAATATTGCTCCCGTTTGCTTAGACATAGTTTCCCACATCTCATATTTAGTCGCGAGAGCCCCAGTATGGGAAAAGGCAGCGTGAGCACCCATCGATGTGTAACCCCCTTTCCAAATAATTATTGGCTTTTTATCCGCGGTCCTCTTTAATTCCTTAAAAAATTCATACCCCTCTGCAGATCCAAAGGATTCTAGATATGCGGCAATAACCTTTGTCTTCGGATCTTGTCGAAAAAAGCGCAAAAAATCAACACAATTTACATCGATCTGATTGCCAAATGAGACGCCAAATCTAAATCGCATATCTCGTTTTTCTCCAATATCCAGTAGTTGGCTCAAATGCCCTCCTGATTGCGACATAAATGAAATTGAACCGGCTTTTGGTGAAGATGCAAAGGAAAAGGCCATACCTGTCGTTCCATTATACGGACCCAAACAGTTAGGGCCTATTATTCGCGTCTTCGAGTCTTTTATTATATTAAGCAATTGGTTTTCTAACTTTTTGCCCTTTTCTTCGCCAGTCTCTGAGAATCCAGAAGCAAATATAATTACCCACTTAATCTTTTTCTCCACACATTCTTTTAAAACCATTGGAATTATCTCGGTTTTAAGAGAGATATATGCGGTATCAATGGGATATGGGACATCTAGTACAGAAGAATAACACTTCCATCCCAAAATTTCCTCATATTTAGGATTTATCGGATAGAAAGTGTCAGACCATCTTGAATCCCTAAAATCGGGGAGATAGAGCATGGCTCCAAAGGCAGAATTTTCAGACGCCCCGACGAAGGCTATATGTTCTGGATAAAAAAGAGATTTAAGTTCTTCATATTTAATGGTATTATTTTCGTTCATAGCTCCGAATCTAGTTATTATATCGCGTTAAAACTTTATAAATGCTTAATTTTCCAAAAGGGTTGAACCATAAATTAAAATGCTACGTTTAAAAAAGGTTTATCCCCCCAAATTCGCCAGTTTGGGGGGAAAGTGACCCATATTCACACCCTCAAGTCTTAAGCCCTTCCTCGTTTGTCTTTAGAGTTTTTAGAAGTATTTAGTGTTCTATAGTAAAAATATTCTTATTTTATGCATTTTTACAAATTATTTATAAATAGATAAGAGAGGGAGTGTGCCTTTTAAATGTATCGATTATTAAAATTCTTTCATTTGTTTATAAGTGTTACTGAGATTACTCCTAAAAACATATAGGAATTCGAGAAATTATTAAAAAATTTTTATCCAAAACTCAGAAAAAAGATTTGGACAGATCAGTAAAATCAAAGTGATACCCTTTAAAAACGAGATAGAATATTTTATATTGATTTGGGTACCATAAAAACTTAGGGTAAATTTTTTATCAGAGAATTTGGAGAATCTGAACTTCTTATAGATGTTAGTAAATATAGATTAACAATATTAACATAATAATTTGTAGATGTTTCTATCTTTAAACTAATTCGGGATAGAGAAAATTAAATTCTTCGTCAAAAAGCTTCGAATTCATCCAGATTTTATCTTTTTCGTTCCATTCTAAATTATTAAGTGGATTATATTGTTTAAGAAAATCCAAATTCCCATATACATTTTCTAATAATGTTTTTCCATCTAATAAATCATTCAGTATCAAATAGTTTTCTATATCGAAATATTGAAATATCTGGTGAAACCTCTGTATGAATTCTCCTAAATCGGTATCTGGAAGTTCCAATTGAATGACTAATCCTTTCTTGAATTTTTTTGAATCTTTATCCCCCTTAATATAATATGAACCTTCCGTCTCATATATAAATCCGAAATTGAAAAAACTGAATATCTTAATAATTTGAGGTATTATCACCTCACTTACACTGGGTAAAACCATTATGAGTGTTTCAATTAACCCTAAGTTTCGAAGGTCGATATATGGAAAAATCAAATCCTGCTTGAGTAGTCGTTCTATTCTCGTAATGTCCGATACATTTCTTAGGGATAATATTGTTTTAAGGTCCTGTTTTTGATAAGTGTATAAATCTCTTAGAATTTTATATTCTTCGGAATGCGGAGGATATTTCTCGCTAGTTCGGAGATTACCAATTTGATATGTTTTAATAGGTGAGGATTTAAGATTATAATTAGAATCAAACATAATACTTTGATAAAATGATGTAAATCGGTTAGGATTTAGATCCCAACCTTCTGGGCCAATATTATAATCAAAATGAAAGAGCTGATACACCTTTTTGAGAAAAAATAGATAATATTCGTTAATAATCTTCTTCGACTTAGTTAACCAATTTAAATATGAAATATTTGGATTTCTATAAGGAAAGATATATCTAATAAATAAGGATTTAGAGTTGTCAATGTATCCGGGATAGTTTACTTGGTCAAAGGTATTAATGAATAATAATTTAAAATCAATTTCATTAAGATCGGACGGAGCCAAATATAGAAAATAAGAAGCGAATCCGAATTTTTGGTAATTTGGTATAAAATAGATATGGTCTACATATTGTTGGAAAAAATCTTTCTTATTTATAATATTAAATTTTTCATTATCGAGCAGATTTGCTGTTATTTGTTGGTGGAAGTTTTTCAGTTTTTCAAATCTACTAAGATCAAATGAAATTTTTTCTCGTGAGATTCTATCTTTGATCTTGTTAGTCAAATTATTAAAATCCTTATCATTTCCTTTCCAAAAAATTCTTTCTCTTTCATTTTTAACGTTTTCATAATCTAAAAGTTTCTTTCCAAATATCGCTTTAGTATATTTGAAGAATTGGTCAAACAAATCTTGAGTATAGAAGAATTTTTTCTTCTCAAAATCATAAAAGTCTTTCCTTGAATATGGCTGGAAAAAACCATCGAAAAAGAAACGTCTCAGACTTATAAGATTTTCATTAAAAAGATTATAAATGGTTGAAATAAGCAGATGTTTCTCGTAAGAAGTAAAATTATAAAGCCAAAGATGTGTACTAATAATTTCAGCATTCGAATTGTAATACTCTCCAAAATTATGAAAAATTCTAGGAAAATAACTTTTAATGTAATCCCATATCTTAATGGTTTCTTTATTTTTTTTTGTTATAATTTGCAAATAATATTTTGCAAAAGTTCCTACGCTAATGGTGGATATCAGCATTGGTTTTATTAAGGGAGGATCACTATTTATAAATCCCTCCAATTTTTTCTGAAGATTCTCTTTGCTAATATCTAACATAATATTTTTCTGATATGTTGTTTCTAGTTTTTCTTCTTTCGTAAGAAATATTTGATTTATTAGATACTCATCTTTGATAATTCTTATTATAGATTCCAATTTATAGATTCGAAGTTTTTCG